>NZ_JTLI01000004.1 GCF_000799075.1 Cetobacterium sp. ZOR0034 | reverse complement strand
AAGATACTTTCTTCATTAATTTGAAAAAAGTATCTTTCCTATTAAACTTTATTAGTTACTAGCTGAGTAGTTACATATTTTATAAATAAAAAAAACGGGTCTTTTAAAACCCGTTTCATTTTATTAATCGTTAAGTTTAAGTACAGATACGAATGCCTCTTGTGGAATCTCAACGTTTCCAATTTGTTTCATTCTCTTCTTTCCTTCTTTTTGCTTCTCTAAAAGTTTCTTCTTTCTAGAGATATCTCCACCGTAACATTTAGCAAGAACGTTCTTTCTATATGCTTTGATAGTTTCTCTAGCTATGATCTTAGCTCCTAAAGCAGCTTGGATAGGCACCTCGAATTGTTGTCTAGGAATAATCTCTTTTAATTTCTCACAGATTGCTCTTCCTCTAGAAGCAGCGTGATCAGTGTGAGCGATGAATGAGAACGCATCCACAGGATTTCCAGAAACAAGAATATCAACTTTAACAAGTGTAGATTCTTTATATCCAATCATTTCATATTCGAATGATGCATATCCCTTTGTTCTAGATTTTAATTTATCATAGAAATCGATTACAATCTCTGCTAGTGGTAACTCATATATTACCATAGTTCTATTGTCATCAATATATTTCATATCAATATATGTTCCTCTTTTTTCTTGGCAAAGTTCCATAACGTTTCCAACATAATCTTTAGGAGTAAGAATGCTTCCTTTTATATATGGCTCTTCAACGATAAACTTAGATCTTCCACCTTCAGGGAAATCACAAGGGTTGTCGATAACATAAGTTTCTTTTCCTTCCATAGTGATTCTATACTCAACTGATGGAGATGTAGAGATTAGATCGATATCATACTCTCTTCTTAATCTTTCAACAATGATTTCCATATGTAATAGTCCTAAGAATCCACATCTAAATCCGAATCCTAGAGCTAGAGATGTTTCTGGTAGGAATGTTAATGAAGCATCGTTTAGTTGAAGTTTTTCTAAAGCTTCTCTTAAATCCTCATAGTCATCTGTAGATAATGGGTATAATCCAGCAAATACCATTGATTGAGCTGGTCTGAATCCTTCTAATGGCTCAAGACAAGGTCTTTTAGCGTGAGTTACAGTATCTCCAACTTGTGTATCTTGAATTGTTTTGATACCAGTTATGATGTATCCAACTGATCCAGAACCTAATTCAGGTTGCTCTTTCTTAGTAGGAGCAAAGATTCCACACTCAAGAACATCAAACTCTTTTCCAGTTGACCAAATTTTGATTTTATCTCCTTTTTTGATTGAACCGTCTAAAACTTTAACATAAGTTATAACTCCACGATAGTCATCAAATAGTGAGTCGAAGATCATCGCTTTTAACGGAGCTTCTTCGTCGAATGTAGGAGCAGGAACTCTTTCTACAATTGCTTCTAATAAATCATCAATACCGATTCCAGCTTTAGCTGATACTAAAACGGCATCGTCAGCAGGTAATCCAATAATATCCTCAATTTCATTTTTTACTTTATCTACATCAGCAGCAGGTAAATCAATCTTATTGATAACAGGTACGATATCAAGATTGTTTTCTAATGCTAAATAAACGTTAGCAAGAGTTTGAGCTTCAACACCTTGAGCAGCATCTACAACAAGTAGAGCCCCTTCACAAGCTGATAAAGAACGAGATACTTCATATATAAAGTCAACGTGACCTGGAGTATCAATTAAGTTTAATTCATAATCATTACCATCTTTTGCTTTATATTTTAAAGTAACTGCTTGAGCTTTTATCGTAATTCCTTTTTCTCTTTCTAGCTCCATCGAGTCTAGTAGCTGTTCTTTCATTTCTCTCTCAGTAACTGTACCAGTAGCTTGAAGTAGTCTATCAGCTACAGTAGATTTACCGTGATCTATATGTGCTATAATTGAAAAGTTTCTTTTAAATTTTTGTAACACATTATCCTCCTCTAAATATATTTCTTCACACTATATTATAAAAGAATTATTAAAAAAAATCAATCTAAATTAAATTATAGCTTGACTTTATAAAGGATTTTGGAATATTATTAAAGTACAGTAAAAAAAATTAAGGGGGATTATTAAAAATGATCTTTGGACAATTAAACGAATTAAAATTTTATAAGGGAATTTCAAAAGAGCTAGATGCAGCTATTGAAGCGATTGAGAATGGAAGCTATAAAAATGGGGTTTTAGGAAAAAATGAAATAGACGGTGACAATGTATTTTTTAACCTTCAAGAGTGTAAAACTAAAGTTTTAGAAGAGTGTTTCTTTGAGTGCCATAAAAAATATATTGATATACACGTTGTAATCGAAGGAGAAGAAGGAATCGGATACTCATTAAAGGATTCATTAAAAGAAAAAAGTGAGTTTAATGAAGAGTCAGATTTTGGAGTTTTAGAAGGAGCAGAGGAATATAGAATGAATATGACTAAAGATAATTTCTTAGTAGTGTTCCCAGATGAGCCTCATATGCCATTAATTGCAAAAAATAATGAACCAACAGAATTAAAGAAAGTAGTATTTAAAATAAAATACTAAGAAGAAGGGTAGAGATGGAGCAAATTAACAAAAAACTGTTTTTATGGATTAGTTTATTAGCACTTTTAGGTGGAGGAATGAATGCGTTTGCAATTTTACAATTCTCTTTAACCGTCAGCCATATAACAGGAAGTGTGACCAGAATCTCTACGGACTTAGCTTACTCAAACATACCCCACCTTAAAATAATGCTAGGTTTAGTGGTTTCGTTTTTTAGTGGAGCGATAGTTTCTGGTATTATGATAGGGTCGGGTAGAGACTTTGAACTTAGAAAAAGATATGGAGATACCTTCATATTTATTGGGATTTTATTGAAAATTATAGATATATATCTTTATGATAAAATTATATTTGCATTTATTCTTGCTTTTTCTTTAGGTTTACAAAATGGTCTATTTATACGTTATAAAGGAATGGTAATTAGAACTACTCATATGTCAGGAACAGTTACTGATTTAGGTGTTGTTATTGGGCACTATTTAAGAGGAAACAGAGAGATAATGTGGAAGATGAAGTACTATGCTATAAACATTCTCTCTTTTACAACTGGAGGATTATTAGTAGGCTTAGGTTTAAAATATTTAGGCAGAGGTGTACTTAATTACATGTCATTAGCATATATTTTAAGTGGTATTTACTATTTTTTATTAAGAGATAGATATTATAAAACGAAAAGGTAGGAGAAAAGATGGAGAAGTATTTTATAACAGAAGATGAAAAAAAAGAGGTAATTGAAAAATATCCAACTCTTGAATGTGAGCACTCAATAGGAATGTTAATAGGAGAAGATTACATGTCGATAAAGTGTAAACTTTTAACAGGAACGTGTACTTATAAATCAGGAGCTAAAAACGAATATAAAAATTGTAAAATGCTAAATAGATAGTAAAAGATATTTATTGTGAGGTGAAGAAATGGATATAAAAACTCTTTATTCTGCAGGAATGAATTTTGATGCTTTTATGGGAACAGGAATAAAAAGTGAGAGGGATAGAATCCCTAAGAATTATTCTAGAATTGAAATGACTGAAGAGGAGATAAACATTGTAAAAAATGTTGAGAAAAAAATTAACTTTTTAGTTTCGGGAGAGCCATGGTGCATGGATTTTCAATTGAATGTTACAGTTCTAAAAAAGTTTTGTGAAATAAATTCAAACTTTGATATGGCAGTAATAACTAAAGCTAGAGGAGAGAAATTTTTAAAACCTTTAATGGAAGTAGAGGAGTTTAAAGTTCCATTTATTGTTCCTTTATCTGAAGAGTATGAAGTTTGTGGAGAGATTTTTGTAGAGAGACCTAAAGAGGTAAAAAAACATATCTACGAAGATGTAAAAATGGATTATTTAAAAGGACAGTATTTAAAACATACTGTAAAAGATTTAATAGAGATGATAACAAAAAAGTAGATGCTATTTAGCATCTACTTTTTTCATATTTTCATAATAGTTTCTCATACTGGCTTTGTTATAGTCAAAATTTTTAATTTTTTTACTAATTCCAATTCCGTCGATTTTATAAACCAGGGGTATGATTGGATTGTCGTCTAGTATCATCTCTTGAATCTCTTTGTAATATATTTTTCTTTTTTCAGAATCAATTGTCGAACGAGCAAGATCAATTTTAGCATCTAACTCAGGATTATTATAAAACGAACGATTTCCTTCTGCACCAATAGAGTTAGAATGGAAAAGAGTAGTTACAACAGTATCGATATCACTAACACCTAAAATCCAAGTTGTAAGTAAAATATCGTGTGCTCCTTCTGAGGTTCTTTTTAAAAAAGTTCCCCACTCAACAATTTCAATAGTAGATTCAATTCCAATCTCTTTTAAATTAGCTTGTATTATTTGAGCTATTTGAACTCTAACAATATTTTCACTTGTCCAAATTTTGAGAGATGGAATTTTTTTCTCAGAATTAATAATAGCTTTAGCTCCTTCGATATCTCTTTTAAAAGGTGTCAAATCCTGAGAGCTACCAAATATATTAGGATTGATAGGAGAAGTGGCAACAGAGCCTCTTTCAAGGAAGATAGCCTCTAAAATACCCTCTTTATCAATAGACATATGAATAGCTTTTCTAATGTTTTTATTATTTAATCCTTCTTTTTCGACATTTAAAACCATAAGTTCTGTGGTAGTTGTAGTTTTATGTAGCAAATCTAACTCTGGATTTTTTTCTACGATATTAAAATCGATAGGCGATATTGCATAGATAACATCTACTTCACCAGTTTCTAAAGCAGCTAAACGGCTAGTGTTTTCAGTTATAATTTTAAAAGTAAGACCACTGTTTTTAGGAGCTCCTTTGAAGTAATCTTTAAAACTAGTCATTACAATCTTGTCCCCATCTCCCCAATTTGTGACCATATATGGCCCTGTTCCCATTGGTTTTAAAGCAACGTTATTTCCAGCTTCAACATATTTTTTATTCATAATTGCAGCGATTGGAAGAGTTAAATTTGCCAAAAATGGAGCAGATGGCTCTTTTAAAGTTATAAGAACTTTTTCATCTTCTGTTTTTATAACACTTTTGATATCTTTTAATATAACTCTACTTCCAGGTTTTTGAAGCATTCTTTCTAAACTGAATACGACATCATCAACACTCATAATATCCCCATTATGAAATTTAACATTTTGTCTGATAGTAAAAATAATCTCTGTTGGAGATAGATATTCAAAAGATTCAGCTAACTCAGGAGTTGGAACTCCATTGTCATCAAGAGTTACTAAAGTATTAAAGATGTGTTCAGTTATACCTAAAGTTGGAAACTCATTGAAAGTGTGTGGATCTAAAGATTTAGGTTTTGAACCTTGGGCTACTATGATATTATTTTTTTCGTTTGAAAAAGTGTTAGTAGCAAAAAATAAAATGTTTAAAGTAAGTAATAAAGTAAAAAGTTTGTTCATCAAATCCTCCCCTAAAGATTAAATAAAATTAAAATTATTATTGTAAGATCCCTAAATGTAAATTGTAATAGAAACCTTTGTTATTAATAAGTTCTTCGTGATTTCCTCTTTCAACTATTCCATCATCTGTTAAAACGACTATTGTATCAGCATTTTTAATTGTTGATAATCTGTGAGCTACGACAATAGTTGTACGATTTTTAGAGAGTTCATCTAATGACTCTTGGATAAGTTGTTCTGTGATATTATCTAAAGCTGATGTAGCTTCATCTAAAATTAAAATAGGTGGATTTTTAAGGAAAATTCTACCGATAGCAATTCTTTGTTTTTGACCACCAGATAGTTTTACTCCTCTTTCACCAACTTCAGTGTCGTAACCATCAGGAAGAGTTTCAATAAAATCATGGATATTAGCTTTCTTAGCAGCGTCTATAATCTCCTCATCTGTAGCTTCAGGCTTACCAATTACTAGGTTTTCTCTGATTGTACCTGTAAATAGGAATGGGTCTTGCTGAACAATTCCTATACTTTGTCTTAGCGAATCTATTTTGAAATCATATATACTTTTAGAATCTATTTTAATATCTCCGCTGTTAATATCATAGAATCTAGGAATCAGATTACAGATTGTTGTTTTTCCTCCACCAGAAGGTCCTACAAGAGCAAGTTTTTCTCCAGCGTTTATACTTAAAGAGAAATCTTTTAAAATATTTTTTTTCTCATGACTAAAGTATATATTTTCAAAAGTGATTGCTCCTTTTACATTTTCTAAGTTTGTTGCATCAGAGGAATCTTTTTCGATATCTTCATCTAGCATCTCTTTGAAACGTTTAAATCCACTCATTCCATTTTGATATTGTTCAACAAAACCAACTAATCTTTTGATAGGCTGACTAAAAATTCTGATATAAAGTAGGTAAGCTAAGAAATCTCCAAAATTGATTTTACCTTGATATGTAAAAATTGCACCAAAAACTAAAACAAGATAGTCTAGCATATCAGTAAAGAATGTCATCCCTGAAACATATTCAGCCATAACTTTATAAGCTCCTTCACGAGCTTTTTTGAATTCGATATTACTTTTTTTAAATTTTTGTAATTCCTCTTCTTTATTGACAAAAGCTTTTGAAACTCTAATTCCACTGATACTATTTTGTAATGTTGAATTAATAGCGCCAATTTTTTCACGAGTTTCAGAGAAGGCATCAGTCATTTTTTGTCTTCTATTTAGTGTGAACCAAACGATAAACGGTATTACAGAGAATACAATTAATGTCAAAGGAATATTGATTTTTAGTAATAGGAAGAACGAACCTAAGATCATTATTATAGAGATAAATAGATCTTCTGGACCATGATGAGCTAATTCTGAAACCTCTTGTAAATCGTTTACAATTCTTGACATGATACTTCCAGTTGCAGTATTATCAAAGTATTTGATAGGAAAGTTTTGAAGTTTTGCATAGACATCTCTTCTCATATCCCCTTGCATTCTAACTCCAACAACATGTCCCCAGTAATTCATAAAGAAGTTACAAAGAAGTTTTATTAAATATATTCCTAAAAGAATACCCGCTAAAGTAATAATAGCTTTATAATTTTTATTTGGAATATAGTTGTTTACAGCAGCTCTACTCAACATAGGGTATATTAAATCACAGGCGGAAACTGTTATAGCAGCAAGTAAATCTAAAAAAAATAGTTTTTTATAAGGTTTATAATAACTTATAAATTTTTTTAACATTAAAAACCTCCAATATTTAGTAATTTTATTACACTATATAATTTTAAAAGAAAAGTATATAAAAGTCAAAGAATATTAAAATTATCCACAATAAAAAAAGAGTTCCGAAGAACTCATGATAATTATAAGCATTTAAATTCTTTTAAGATATTTAAAAAATATTCTACGCCATGTGTTAAAGCTTCGTTGTTGAAATCAAATCGACTGTTATGAAGAGCACAAACATGACCGTTTTCTTCATCTCTAACACCAACAAGAGCTAAAAGACCTGGAGTGCCATCTTGAGAGTAGAATGAAAAATCCTCTGACCCACTTAAAGAGATATCAGTAAAAACGGTTTTTCCATTTAATGCGTGAAGTGCATGTTCAAATAGTTTTTTATCATTGATAACAGGAGGATAAAAAGGTTCAAAATGCATATTGATATCAACATCAAAAGCAGTTTCAAAACCAGAGTTAATTTTTTCCATTCTCTCTTTTATGAAAGGAATCAAAGACCTATTTTCTAATCTAATTGTTCCAAGCATATTGACACTTCCAGGGATAATGTTACGAACAGTTCCAGCATGGAAAGCTCCTATAGTTAGAAGAAAATGTTCATACGATGGAATGTTTCTAGATTTTATAGATTGGTACGCTTCAACAAGTTTGGCCCCAATTAAGATAGAGTCAATTCCTTTATGTGGTTGAGCACCGTGACACCCTTTACCAGTTAGAGTTATATCTAAATTTATATTTTGAAGAGAAACACATCCAGATTTCACAGCAAACTCTCCAACTTTAATTTCAGGATAAACATGAAGTGCAAAAATAGCTTCAATTTTCTTAGATTTATAGTAGTCATCAGCAACAATAAAACGAGCCCCACCTGCTCCTTCCTCTCCGGCTTGAAATATGAATACTAAAGATTTTTGTAATTTAACACCTGAGTTTATTAATTTTTTTATCTCTTGAATGAATGTTAAAAGCATTGCAGCATGACCATCATGACCACAAGCGTGCATCATACCATCTATTTTAGATTTAAATGGATTGTTACTCTCTTCTTTTAAAGGTAAAGCATCAATATCAGCTCTGAAAGCCAAGCAAGAATCAATTGTACCAGGAATAAAAGCTACAGTACTCGTTCCAATAGAATGATACTCAACACATTCCTCATCTAAAATTTTTCTAATATACTCAGAAGTTTGAAACTCTTTTAAAGCTATTTCAGGTATTGTATGAAGATAATTACGATGTGTATTAAGATTGTTTAACATAAAATCACTCCCTCACTATTTATTATTTTAATTAATACCATATTTCTTATGTTTTTGTCATATTTATATTATGAATGAGTTAGATAAAAATAATATAGTTGTATAATTTATACTCAAGTAGTACACTGATTTAAAACAAAAAAATGGGAGGGGTTTAAATGGAAAAAATTGGTGTAGAAAAAAAACACAGAATTTTGGATTGGATAGAAAAAGTTGGAAATAAAATTCCACATCCATTTATGTTATTTTTCTTTTTAAGTGTATTTATTATTTTGCTGTCAGCACTTTTGAGTAGTTTTGGAGTTCAAGTTGTAGATCCTGTAAAGAATGAAGTTGTTAAAGTAAAAAATCTTTTTTCTGGTGAAGGTATTAATTTTATGCTTCAGAATACAATTAAAAATTTTACTGGTTTTTCTCCGTTAGGATTAGTTTTAGTAATGACTCTGGGAATTGGATTAGCTGAACATGTGGGTTTAATTTCAGCTTTTATGAGAAATACAATATTAAATAGTTCACCAAAAGTTATTACATTTATGATTATGCTTATAGGTATTTGTGGAAATATAGCATCTGATGCTGCGATAGTAGTAGTCCCGGTGATTTCAGCATTTATATTTTGCTCATTAGGAAAACATCCACTAGCAGGGATAGCGGTTGGGTATGCTGCAACAACAGCGGGATTTAGTGCTAATTTGATAGTGGCGGGAACTGATGCCTTATTAGCAGGAATTTCAACAGAGGCTATGAAAATAGTAAATCCAAGTATAACAGTTTCGGTTGTAGATAACTGGTATTTTATGGCAGTTTCGACATTTCTATTAGCTATTGTAGGAACAGCAATAACTGAGAGAGTAGTAGAGCCTAGATTAGGAAAGTATACAGGTAAAAAAACTATAAAAAGAGAAGAGGTTACTATTTTAGAGAAAAATGCTTTGAAAAAAACAGCAATAAATGTTGGAATATATTTGGTTCTTTTAGTAGCAATAGTTTATCCTAAAAATAGTTTTTTAAGAAACCCAAATACGGGATCTTTATTGAACTCACCACTTTTGAATTCGATTATTCCACTTTTATTAATATTATTTTTAGTTGGTGGAATAACGTATGGTAAAGTAGTTGGAAATATAAAGGAGATGTCAGATATCCCGAGATATATGACAATGGGAATGAAAGATATGGCGAGCTATATAGTTTTGGTATTTATGATAGGGCAATTTATAGCTTATTTTAATTGGAGTAAATTAGGTTTTGTTTTAGCTGTAGAGGGTGCGGATTTGCTTAAGAACTTAAATTTAAGAGGGATACCTCTATTTATAATGTTCATATTACTTTCAGCATTTATAAATCTTTTTATAGGAAGTGGGTCTGCAAAATGGGCGTTGCTAGCACCAATATTTATTCCAATGTTCTATATGTTAGGATATAATCCAGCATTAACTCAGATGCTTTATAGAATAGGAGATTCAACAACTAATGTAATATCTCCACTTTTTCCATACATGCCAATTATATTAGGATTGACTCAAGAATATGAAGAAGATTCAGGAGTGGGAACAGTTATATCTTTAATGCTACCATATACTATAGCTATGTTGATTATGTGGATAATTTTAGCAATAATTTGGGTATATTTTAGCATACCTTTAGGACCTGGAGTTGTAATAAAAATTTAAAAAATATATAAAAAAACTTGCTTTTTATTTTTTTTAATGTTACTATTCATTCAATTTAAGAGAATTTTAAGGTAGAGGAGCGAACAACAAAAGTAAGTTAGTAGAGCTAGACAAAGCATTGAAACTAAATGAAAGGGAAGTTTGCCGAAATAAAAGTTATGTCAAAAACTTTTATTGGGTATATAGATAATATCTATATAACTGTCATTAGTATATCTAATGTTGTGCTATCCGTTATTTGTAATATTATAAAATTTACAAAAAACTGCCTATTTTATTTTTATGGGGCAGTTTTTTTATTTAAAAAGGAGCGCAGAAAATGTTACAGTTAAGTAGAGTGAATGAAGTTTTTAGTTTTTTAGGTCCAGTGACCGATTTTTTATGGGAGTTTCCAAGAAATTTTGAGTTTTATAAAAATATTCCTTTAGTAGGAAATTTTACGTTAGCGATATTATTGCTAATGGGATGTGGAATGTATTTTACAATGAGATTAAAATTTGTTCAAATAAGATATTTTAAAAGAAGTTTGCAGATTTTAAAAAATAAAAGTAGCAATCAAGTTGGAATCTCACCAATGGCGGCATTTTTATTGAGTAGTGCAACAAGAATAGGGCCTGGAAATATAATGGGTGTTACAGGAGCCGTATTAGCAGGAGGCCCAGGAGCACTATTCTGGATGTGGGTGAGTGCATTTTTCGGAATGGCAACAAGTTTTGTTGAAGCAACCCTTGCACAGATATTTAAAGAAAAAAATGAGGATGATTATGTAGGAGGAATAGCGTACTACGGAAGAAAACTTCTAAATAATAGTAAGTTAGCAGGATTACTAATAGCAGGTTCTTATATCTTCTATGCTTTATTTACTCTTCCGTCACAAGTTTTCCATATGTTTACAGCATTTGGAAGCTTAGCAGGTCAGATTACAGGAGCAGTTTATACTAGAACAGATAACGTCTATATAGTTATAGGAGTATCTATAATTATATTTACCTTTGGAATAATTTTTGGTGGAATAAAAAGAGTTGCAGCAGTAACTGATTTCATAGTACCAATAATGGCAGTTTTATATTTTGGAGTAGCTTTATTCTTGATAGCTTTAAATTTAGATAAAGTTCCATATTTCTTTTTAGCTGTTTTTAAAGGAGCTTTTAGTCCGTCAGCTTTATTCGGAGGTTCAATAGGTATAGCTTTACAACAGGGAATAAAAAGAGGATTGATGTCAAATGAGGCAGGACAAGGAACAGTGACTATGGCAGCGGCGGCAGCAGATGCAAAACATCCAGTAGAACAAGGTTTTGTTCAACAATTTGGAGTTTTTATAGATACATTTGTAATTTGTACGATTTCAGGTTTTTTAGTAATTATAGCAAGTATATGGAATTTAGATACTCAAAACTTTGAGGTTTTAAGAAGTGATAAGTTAGGATATTTCATAGAATCATTAAAGGTACTATCACCAGCATCACTAAATGGAATTATTCAATTTATAGTTTCTCTGTGCTATGGGATGTTTGCATTTTCGACTATACTAGGAATGATTGCATTTATAGATATATCGGCAACTGAGATATGCAGAAAAAAGATATTTTTAATCTCAATGAAGCTGGTATCATCTCTGATATTTATTCCGTTTGGAGTTATGTGTGTTTGGTCGGGATTGGAGTTAGATAATATTTGGGTAATAAGTGATTTTACGAATTTAGTTATGGTATTTATAAATGTACCGTTGATATTGTTAGGATTTAACTTTGCACAAAAATCATTAAAAGAGTATGAATTAAATCAATAAATTAATTTATAAATTGTACTGAATAGGAGGAGTGGGATGAAGTTTTTAGGAAGTATGAAAAATGTAGATGGTATTTTAGAAATAGGTGGGATTTCAGTAAAAAAATTGAAAGAGGATTTTGGAACACCTTTGTATATATATGATTTAGAGTTACTACAAAAGAAAATTAGAGATATAAAAAATTCATTTAAAAGTGAAAAATTTAATACAACTGTTGTGTATGCGTCTAAAGCTTATCTGTCAAAAGGAATGGCTCAAGTTGTAGATAGAGAGGGATTACATATAGATGCTGTTTCAGGAGGAGAGTTATATACAATTCTTTCATCTGGATTTCCTTCGAAAAGAGTTCATATGCATGGAAACAATAAATCTATAGAAGAACTACATATGTGTGTAGAACATGAGATAGGAAGTATAATTTTAGATAACAGATTTGAAGCTGAAAAAGTAGCTCAGATTTGTAGAGAGCTAGGAAAAAAGATGAGTGTTATGGTAAGATTAAATATAGGAATAGATGCACACACTCATGAATATATAAAAACAGCAAAGCATACTTCAAAATTTGGAGAATCAATTTTTGATAAAGAGATAGAAAATATTGTAAAAGATATTGTTCAAAAAGAAGAGTTAAACTTTTTAGGTTTTCATTGTCATATAGGTTCACAGATTTTTGATGAGCTTGCTTTTTGTGAAGGTGTAAAAACAATGGTTCAATTCACGAAAAAGATTTCAGAGGAGTTAAAAATTAAAATTCCTGAAATAAATATAGGTGGAGGATTCGGGGTTAGATATACTGAAGAGGACACAGATACTGATTTAAAAAAGATGATGAAAAAAATTATTATCTCTTTAGAGGAGAACCTACTAGCAGAAAATTTATCAGTTGAGAATGTGATAATAGAACCTGGGCGTTCAATAGTTGCGGCTGCAGGAAGTACTTTATATACAGTTGGAGGAAATAAGAAAACTTTTGGTGAAGAAAACTATGTCTTTATAGATGGCGGAATGACTGATAATATCAGACCAGCACTATATAGCGCTAAATATGAAAGTGTTGTTGCTAATAGATTAAATGAAAGTAAAAGAGAGTTAGTAACAATAGCTGGAAAATGTTGTGAATCAGGGGATATAATAGCTAAGAATACAAAGTTAGGAAAATGTTCAGAGGGAGATTTAGTACTGGTTAGTTGCACAGGAGCCTATGGGCATTCAATGAGTAGTAATTACAATAAAGCTTTGAGACCTGCTGTAGTTTTTGTAAAAGATGGAAAGAGCTATTTGGTTTCAAAAAGAGAAAGCTATGAGGATTTAATAAAAAATGATCTTGATTTATTAGAAAATATATAGGGAGACAAAATGGATATAAATAAATTGAAAAGTGAATCTCAGAAGATAAAAGATTGGTTGATAGATGTAAGAAGAGATTTTCATCAGCATCCAGAGTTAGGAACTGAAGAGTACAGAACTCATGATAAAATATGTGAATATCTAAACGATATGAACATTCCATATAGAACATCATTCAATACTGGAGTGATAGCAGATATAGTTGGAGAAAATAAAGATATTACAATAGCATTAAGAGGTGACATTGATGCACTACCTATTTTAGATATGAAAACAACAGAGTATTCATCTAAAATTAAAGGTGTTTGCCATGCATGTGGTCATGATGTGCACACAACAATTGTCTTAGGAGTTGCAAAATATTTTTATGAAACTAAAACAAAACCACCAGTGAACATAAGATTAATATTTCAACCCGCAGAGGAAACTGTTGGAGGAGCAAAGCCTATGATAGAGGATGGAGCACTTGTTGGAGTAGATGCTGTATATGGTTTACATGTAGATGACACAATAGAGAGTGGGAAGATAGGAATCAAATACGGTGCTATGAATGCTTCATCAGATACTTTAAAAATTAAAATAAAAGGAACTAGCTGTCACGGCGCATATCCGAGTCGAGGAATTGATGCCCTTCTAATAGCTTCTCATGTAATTATAGCTCTTCAAAGTATTGTAAGTAGAAATTTAGATGCTAGAGAGAGCGGAGTAGTAACAATTGGAACAATAAATGGGGGAACAGCTGGAAATATAGTTGCCAATGAGATTGAATTAAAAGGAACACTTAGAACCTTAGATCCTGAAGTAAGAAAAAAAATGAAGAAAAGAATAAAAGAGATTGTTGAAGGAATTCCGTTAGCTTTTGGAGGAGAGGGAGAAGTAGAGATAGAACCAGGATATACAGCTCTGATAAACCACAATAAAAATGTGGATATTGTGAGAGAAAATGCAATTAAATTACTTGGAGAAAATAGCGTATATGAAAAAGAATTAGCCAATATGGGAGTTGAAGACTTTGCATATTTTGTTGAGAAAATCGAAGGAGCATTTTTTACATTAGGAGTCAGAAATGAAAACAAAAATATAGTGGCACCAGCTCATAATGGAAATTTTGATATAGATGAAGAGTCTATCTTAAATGGTGTAATGATGCAAATATTAAATATTTATACTACAAAATAAAAATTTATAAAATCAAAGAAAAAGAGAGTTTTTTTAGTAATATATCTCATAGAGTATATAAAATTAAAAAGGAGATCAACTATGAAAAAGATTTTAATCATATTAATTTCTATTTGTTCAATAGTATCTTTTTCTGCTGAAATAGTAAATGAAGTAGTAAATGATAATAGTGTTCCTATTATTGAAAATGTTTCGATATCTGATGTAGCAAATGAAGAGTTTATAATAAGTGTTATGGGAAGTTTAGAATCAGATCCAGAAATAATGAACAAAATTAATGAAATAGGAGAAATTGTAGACTCTGAAGTTCAAAAGGACAGTCCAGATTGGAAAAAAGTAGAAGAGTTATATAATGAGTTGTCAATATATACAAATAAAGTTGCTGTCAATATGATGAGAACTTTGAAAGAAGGAGGATTAGAAAAAAGTGATCCAAATTTTGAGAGTGATATGAATAATGAGATAGTTTCAGATATGTTTTTAGATCAAGATATGCCGTCAAATCCTGTAGATGAAAATGAGATTATGGAAGCTATAAAAAAAGGTATGACAACAAAAGAGATTGCTCGTATGGAGGAGATTAGCGGAAAAATTTCAACAGAGATTGAGTTGCCAAATCCAAATTGGGAACAGGTTGAAAAAGATTATAATGAATTATCTAAATACACAAATAAAGTTACAGTTATAATAATGCAAGTTGAGAAAAAAAGAAATGGAGTTCAATAGAACTCCATTTTGCATTTTTGTATTGTAATTACTATCCAAGAGCTACATCTAGAAACATCATAAGAGCAAAGCCAAACATAACACCAATAGTCCCAGAGTCGTCATTTTTAACTTCTTTGGCTGTTGGAATAAGCTCTTCAGCAACAACATAAATCATAGCACCAGCAGCAAAGGCAAGAGCATATGGAAGTAAAGATGTCATTTTAATAACAAAGATAGCTCCTAAAACACCTGCGATAGGTTCAACTATTCCAGAGGCTTGACCATATAAAAAAGCCTTCCATCTACTCATACCCTCTCTTCTAAGAGGAATAGATACAGCAGCTCCTTCTGGGAAGTTTTGAAGTCCGATTCCAATCGCAAGAGTGACAGCAGAGATTAAAGTAGCAGAATCACTTCCTGTTACAGAAAGAGCACCAAAAGCAACTCCAACAGCTAATCCTTCTGGAATATTATGAAGAGTTAT
The DNA here is from genome assembly GCF_000799075.1 of Cetobacterium sp. ZOR0034. Lineage (NCBI taxonomy): Bacteria > Fusobacteriati > Fusobacteriota > Fusobacteriia > Fusobacteriales > Fusobacteriaceae > Cetobacterium > Cetobacterium sp. ZOR0034. The sequence continues at coordinate 6,025 of NZ_JTLI01000004.1, read as the reverse complement.
GGCTAGAACTAATAGAACACTTCGTCTCAATTTTGTTTTAATTCCTTCTGCTTCTGATGTTTCTTTATTTAAGTGAAGATGAGGTAGGAATTTATCCACACACCAAAGAAAGCCTCCTCCTAGAAGAAAACCTATTAAGGCAGGTTTCCAACCTGGAAGACCAATCTCTTCAGCAAGTTCAATAGCAGGATTAAGCAGTGACCAAAATGAAGCTGCAATCATAACTCCTGAGGCAAATCCAAGCATTCCATTTAAAACTTTTTGGTTTATTGTTTTAAAGAAAAAAACCATGGCAGAACCAAGCATAGTAACAAAATATGTAAAAAAAGTAGCTAAAAAAGCTAATAAAATAGGATTTAATTCTTTTAAATATTCAAGCATAAAAACCTCCTGTTAACTATCAAATGGATTATATACTTAATTTGTATTTTAAATATATAACTTATTATATACCTAATTGTACGATATAGCTATAATTTTCCCTTTTTATTAAAAGGAAGTTATATACTATTTTATAATAATACTTTACACAGCGTTACTACAGGAGGAAAGAAATGATTGATTTTAAAAATATAAATATAATGGTAGGAGTTGCGGCTCTTTTTTCAACAGTATCTATAAACTCTTATGGAGATGGAGTAAAAGAGGTATCAAAAGTACAAAAAGAAAGAAAATATAAATTGGAATCTGAAGAAAAGATTTATAGTGTTTTAACACCTTTAGAAAAGGTTGTTCCAGATAATTTAAGAGGGTATAAAGAGTATGATGAATACGCCCATAGCTTAATGATGTCAAATAGTTCACAAATATTTTTAACGAATGATGTGGGAAATAATTTTGTGATTTATATGATTCCACATCATGAAGCTGCAATAGTTTCAAGCATCGGTGTTTTGAGATATACAACAAATCCTAAAGTTAAAGAGTTGGCGGAAAGGGTTGTAAAGATTCAAAAGAATGAAGTTAAGATAATGCAAAATCTTTTAGAGCAAGGGGAGCTAAGAGGAAATGAAAATTCTGAATTTTTAAAAAAGATTCAAAAGTTAAATGAACAGAAGATGGATATGAAATTTTATGAGTTATTAGGAAATGATTCTGAAAATGTAAGTGAGCACTATTTAAAATCAATGATTCCACATCATCAATTAGCTTTAGAGATGGCTAGAGAATATTTGAGGTATGGAAGTAATGAAGAATTGATTAAACTAGCACAAAAAATTTTATTAACTCAAGAGGAGGAAATAAAAGAGATTGAGTTGTTATTAAAAAATAGATAGTAAAAAAGCAGGAGGTTAATCCTGCTTTTTCTCTTGATTTAGATTAGAAGTTCTTCAAATCTTCTTCAACGTTACTTATAGTTCCAAGACCAAAATTATCTATTAAAACATTAAGAACGTTAGGACTTAAAAATGCTGGAATAGTTGGCCCAACATGTATATTTTTAAATCCAAGATATAAAAGAGAAAGAAGAACCAAAACAGCTTTTTGTTCATACCAAGCTATATTGAAAACTATTGGAAGCTTATTCACATCATCCAATCCAAAAGCTTCTTTTAATTTTAAAGCTATAAGAGCTAAAGAGTAAGAGTCGTTACACTGCCCTGCATCTAAAACTCTTGGAATTCCACCGATATCTCCTAAATCTAATTTGTTATATCTATATTTAGCACATCCTGCAGTTAAGATCACAGTATCTTTAGGAAGAGCAGCAGCAAACTCAGTATAATATTTTCTATCTTGCATTCTAGCATCGCATCCACCCATTACATAGAACTTTCTAATAGCGCCAGATTTTACAGCTTCAATAACTTTATCGGCAAGAGATAAAACTTGGTTATGAGCAAAACCAGTAATAATCTCTCCTTTTTCTAGCTCAACAGGTGGTTTACAAGTTTTAGCAGCCTCTATAATTTCACTAAAATCTTTTTTACCATGTTCGTTAATTGCAATGTGTTTACAGCCCTCCATACCTGCAGAGTTAGTAGTGTAGACTCTTTCTAAGTAATTAGCAATAGAACCTCTAGGAGGAACTAAGCAGTTACTTGTAAATAAAATAGGACCATTGAAATCTATAAACTCTTTTGTTTGGTGCCACCAAGAGCCACCATAGTTTCCAACAAGGTTATCATATTTTTTAAAGAACGGATAAGCTATTCCAGGGAGCATTTCAGAATGAGTATAAATATCTACTCCTGTTCCACGAGTTTGTTCAAGTAGCATCTCTAAGTCTTTCAGGTCGTGTCCAGAAATCAAAATACCAGGATTATTTCTTACACCAAGATTAACTTTTGTGATTTCAGGATGTCCATAAGTAGATGTATTAGCTTCATCTAAAAGAGCCATAGCATCCACTCCAACTTTTCCAACGTTTAAAACCATTTGAATCAAGCCATCAATGCCTAAAGAGTCATCATCAACATTAGCTAAAGTTTCTTCTATAAATCTATAAATTTTAAAATTTTCTTTTCCAAGGTTAAAAGCATGTTCAATATATGCAGTCATTCCTTTAATTCCATAAATTATAGTTTCTCGAAGAGATCTGATATCATCATTTTCTGTTCTTAGAACACCAACTTTTGATGCATATTCAAGGAGAGACTCATTGTCATTTGGATTGGTAGGGCAGTTAATATATTTTGAAAATTTATCAGGAATAGAGATGTTGTGATTTCCAAGTTCAACCTGAAGAGCAGCACGATACATCTCTCCAGTTTCAATCTCTTTTATAATAGCATTATCATCAAAATTAGCATTTGTGATAGTTACGAAAAGGGCATTTACAACCCAACGATGTAAACTATTACAAAGAGATGTTTTATCGTGTAATAACTCAACATAAGCAGATACTGTTTTAGCCGTATGGATTAATAAATCTTGAAGTTTAGCAGTATCTGGAGATTTTCCACAAACACCTCTTATTGTACACCCTTTGTTCATTGCAGTCTCTTGACATTGATAACAAAACATAGACATAAATACCTCCTAGAATATATTTTTACATGAAAAAGCTGAGGAACTTACAGCCCTCAGCAAATTTCTATTCTTTTTCAAACTCGTCTTTTCCAACTCCACAAATAGGACAAACCCAATCTTCAGGAACATCTTCCCAATGAGTTTTCGCAGCAACCCCATTGTCAGGATCCCCAGTTTCAGGGTCATAAATCCAGTTACAAACGTTACATCTCCATTTTTCCATAAAAAACCTCCTCAAGTTAATCAAATTCAATTGATTTTTTTTACAAGAATTAGATAGTTTTTCCTTTAAAAAATTTGTTATAATAGAATACATATAAAACGAATTGGAGGAAAAATATGAAAAGAATAGGTTTCATTGGAGCTGGGAATATGGGCAAGGCGATGATAAATGGAATGTTGAAAAACCATATACCATCTTCAAATATATATGCGAGTGGAAGAGATTTGGAAAAATTAAAAAAATTAGGAGAGTCACTGAGTATAAATATTTTTGAGAGTAATATAGAGTTGGTAAAGAGTTGTGATATTATATTTTTAGGAGTAAAACCAAATATATATTCTAAAGTAATTGATGAGATAAAAGATTATATCGATGAAAACAAAATAGTGGTAAGTATTGCACCAGGATATTCTTTAAAAGAGTTAGGGAATATGTTTGGAAAAAATGTAAAAGTAATGAGAACAATGCCAAACACTCCAGCCATGGTAGGAGAGGGAGTTACAGCTTATTGTATCGAAGAGAATATAAGCTTGAAAGAAGAGAGAACTATAGTAGAGATATTAAGTTGCTTTGGATTGGTAGAGAGAGTTGAAGAGAAAGAGATGGATGCAGTAGTAGCAACAACGGGATCATCACCAGCTTATGTTTATATGTTTATTGAAGCGATGGCTGACGCCGCAGTATTAGGTGGAATTTCAAGAGATAAAGCATATAGATTAGCAGCACAGGCTGTTTTAGGAAGTGCAAAGATGGTTTTAGAAACAGGAATGCATCCAGGGGCTTTAAAAGATATGGTGTGTTCACCAGGAGGAACGACAATAGAAGCAGTAACAACTTTAGAAGAAAATGGATTTAGAAATGCTATAATTAAAGCTATGAGAAATTGTATGGAAAAATCTAAAAAAATGAACTCATAGAAGAGTGTTTAAATAATAAAATAAATAATAAAGTAAATAAAAAGTAGAGGGCACCATCACGAATCCCTCTACTTCATAAAACATATAAATCTTTAAAAATTGAATCTTTTCACGTTTAAATAACCTTAAAACTTGTAAAACACTTTTTTAAAACTTAAAACACTTTACTAACTTTAAATCTATTTCTCACATAATAGTTAGATTTACAATTTCACGATTTGTTTTTATTTTTTTTTCATCACGAAAACATTATACATTTTACTATAAATTACTATACTTTTTATAATTATATAACTTTTGAACATCTTTGAAACTGTGTGATGGCTTTTTTAAAACTTTAAACAGTTGAAACTTAAAACCTTTTAAATCTTATCTAACTATTATTATAATTTTTAGACGGTTTTTGTTTCTAAAAAAGTTTGAAAAAAAATATTTTTATTTATATTTTAAAAATTTAATATAAAAAAGGATTTTTTCGAATTTTTCAGAAAGAGTGTGTAGAAACATAAAAAAGATAAAGGAGAGTCTATGTATAAGGTAGAGCTGTTTGAACATGAAAATATTTTAATATCTAGAGAGTTAGAAGATTATGATAGTACTTTTAGTTATCTTGAAGTTTTGATTAAAGAGCTAGGAGATAATCGAAAAATTATAGTTCATGAGAAAAGAGATGATCGTTGGGTTAAATTTGGAGAATGGAAATTACAGTAGAATTTAAATTTTGTTAGGTATATGACTTTTAACATGGTATATTAAAGCTTAGCTTAATAAAAATTTAAAGGAACGTGATATATGAGAAAATTTCCAAAACATCTATATATAGTAAATTATCCAACACCTGAAGAGGAGCTTTGTCACTTAGAGATGAAAGTAGTTTTTGGAAAAGAACTTAAAGATAAGATGTTATTTTCAGATATAAAATTTAATTCATCAAATAGTCCATTCATAAAAACTCGTTTAGATATTATTTATGAAAAAGATAGTGTTGAAGAAATTTTAGAAGAGATTAAAAAAGATAAAAATATTTATAATAATTTCAAATTAGAATATGTAAGATTAAACAGTTTAGATAACGTACCATATGAAGAGCGATTGAAAATAATAAAAGAGATCTCTATGAATATTCAAGGATGTCACAATTTTAAAAATCCAGAATTTAGCTTTGGGATAACTAAGGTAGATGATAAATGGTTGTTTGGAATTGATAATAAGAATGATTATAAGTGGCACTCACATGATAATAAACCTTGCTCATACTCGAACTCGTTAGGAGTAAAAGTAGCCAAAGCTGTAGTAAATATAGCAAATGGTGGTTCTAAAGATAAAACAATTATTGATCCATGCTGTGGAGTTGGAACAACTTTAGTTGAAGCTTTAGATGCAGGTTATTTAATAGAAGGTTATGAAATAAATAAGCAAATTGCAAAGAATGCAAATATAAATTTAGAGTTTTATGGTTTTGATTCGATTGTTGTAAATGATGATATGCATAATATTCAAAAAAATTATGACAGCTCTATAGTTGATATACCATACGGTCTTTTTAGTCACACCTCAGAGGATGAGCAGAGAAAAATAATAGAAACAGCTAGAAGAATATCTAAAAGAATGGTTATGATATCTTTTGAAGAACATGATTTGATGATAGAGGAAGCTGGGTTTAAAATAATTTATCAATGTATAGTAACAAAGGGTAAATTCAAAAGATTTATAGTTGTTGCAGAGTAGAAAGTAAACTAATGTTAAAATAATGTAAAAAAACTTGTTGACTTTTTTTATAAGTTGTGGTATTATAATTATGTAGCACAGAGGAAGTTGAAAAACAAACCTGACTATGAAGCCTGGGTGGCGGAATAGGTAGACGCACGGGACTTAAAATCCCGAGCTATCTGATAGCGTGCCGGTTCGATTC
>NZ_JTLI01000003.1 GCF_000799075.1 Cetobacterium sp. ZOR0034 | reverse complement strand
CTCTTCCTTCTTTTACTATTAAGCTCGGATTTGTAGTTACACCACAAATCACCCCCATATCATTAGCTTCTCTTATCTCATCTACATTTGCTGTATCTATAAATATCTTCATTTAATTAGCCTCCGTACCTTGACCGTAATATGCGTTCTTTCCATGTTTTCTTAAAAAATGTTTATCTAGAAGTTCGTTTTGCATTCTTTCAACTTCTCTATTCAGATTCTCAGTATTATAAGCCATCTTAGCTAACTCTTCTAATACTACTGCATTGTGAACTGCATCTCCTGCATCTTTTCCCCAAGCAAACGGGCCATGAGAGTTTACTAAAACCGCTGGAGTAAAATCTGGATTTAAGTTATTTTCATTAAAAGTTTCAACAATAACTTTTCCAGTTTCTAATTCATATTCTCCTTCAATCTCTGTTTTTTTCATTTTTCTTGTACAAGGAATATCACCATAGAAATAATCAGCATGAGTTGTTCCATAAGCCGGAATTGCTTTTCCAGCTTGAGACCAAATCGTAGCCCAACTTGAATGTGTATGAACAACACCACCTATATTAGGGAAATTTTTATAAAGAGTCAAATGAGTTGGTGTATCCGAAGAAGGTTTCAAGTGTCCTTCTACTATATTCCCATCTAAATCTACAACAACTAAGTCGGCTACAGTCATATTGTCATACTCTACTCCACTAGGTTTTATTACAACCAAGTTTTTCTCTCTATCAATTCCACTAACATTTCCCCATGTATATGTAATTAGACCTTTTTTAGGTAGTTCTAAATTCGCTTTTAAAACTCTTTCTTTCAACTCCTCTAACATTTGAATCCTCCTTCTTTCATTTTATTTTCTATCCATCTTTTTGCATTTTGAATTTCTTTTAATGGATCTTCTGATTTTTCTGTCCACATCTCTATTAATAATGGACCGCTATAATCTATCTCTTTTAAAAGTTTAAAGAATTGTATAAAATCTACACATCCATCACCAAAAGGAACTTCTTTAAATTTTCCGGGAAAAGACCCAGTGACAGCTAAAGTATCTTTTAAATGAATTGCACTTATTTTCTTTTTTCCTTTCAAAATCTCTTCTCTGATATTGTTTCCCCATGCAGATAAATTTCCAACATCTGGATAAACTGTTAAGAATGGAGAGTTTAAAATCTTATCAAACTCTAAATATTTAGTTATCGAACTCATAAATGGATGATCCATAATTTCAATTGATAACATTACGTTGGCTTGCTCTGCCCATTTTAAAGATTGTTTCATCCCATCTATATAAAACTCTCTTGTTTTTTCATTTCCATCTTCATAATAAACATCATATCCTGCCATCTGTATATTTCTAATTCCTAAATCAACTGCTAGTTGGATAGCTTTTTTCATAAGCTCTAAAGATTTTTTTCTAATTTCACTATTTTCACTACCAAGTGGAAATCTTCTATGGCCACTAAAACACATTGATGGAACTCTCACTCCACTTTCTAAAATAGCGTTCACAAAATCTTTTCTCTCTTCTAAAGACCAATCTAATCTAGACAATCTTTCATCTGTTTCATCTATTGAAATTTCAACAAAATCAAAACCTAAATTTTTTGCATATTCCAATCTTTCTCTCCAAGCTATATTTTTGGGAAGAGCTTTTTCATATATTCCTAAAGGAAATTTATCTAAATTATACATGCTTCTACCCCCAAATTTTTAAGATTTCTTCTTGCCATCTTTGAGCTTCTTTTTTAGGACATTCAGCATCTCTTAAAGATCTTCCTGCTATAAAGCAATAAATATCCATTCCTTTAAATAGTTTTAATGTATCTAATTCTAATCCACCTGTTACAGAAACTTTGAATCCCATCTCTATTAATTTCTGTACTTTCTCTAAATCTTTTTGACCCCAAGTCTCTCCTGCTAAAAGTGCATCTCTACTTTGATGATACACAACTTGAGATAAGCCAGCTTCTTTCCACTGTCTTGCATGATCATATGTCCAATCTCCATATAATTCAACTTGTAAATCATCAATCTCTTTTAACGCTGCTTTCATAGTTGGAATTGTTGCAGAGCATATAACCGTCATCCAATTTGCACCAGCTACTTTACAATTTTTTGCAACTGTTCCACCTGCATCTGCACATTTAGTATCTGCTAAAATAGTTTTTTCAGGATAAAGAGCTCTTAAACATCTAACAGCTTCCATTCCTTCTTGCAAACATAAAATAGTTCCAGCCTCTATTACATCAACTACATCCCCTAAAAGACTTATTGATTTTAATGCATCACTTAATGTATTGTTATCTAAAGCTACTTGTAATAATGGTCTCATTTTAACTCCTCCTATAATATAACTTTATAATTTTCTATAATTAAATTAATTTTAAAATTTCTTCTTTTGTTTTGGCATTTTTAATTTTTAAGATATTCTCTTCATCTTCAAACAGATCTGCAACTTGCACTAATCCAAATTCATTATGATTATCTGAACTCGTTGCCGCTAGAGTAATCAATATACTTACATAACCTACATCTTCACCAAAGAAAACAGGCTCCTTTAAAGTAACTAAACTAAAACTATCTTTTATCACTCCTGATTCAGGTCTTGCGTGGGGCATTGCAACCTCTGGCATAATTATATAGTATGGACCATATTCTATTGTTTTTTTTATAATATCATCATAATATCTTTCCTCAACAGCTCCAGATTTAACAAGTAAGTCTGTAGATATTTTAATTGCTTCTTTCCACGAAGTTGCTGACTGTCCAATTGCTATTGAATTATTTTCTATTAAAGAACTTTTTAGATTCATATTCTTACTCCTTTTTAAAAAATTAGGAGCAGAATATCTCCGCTCCTTTTTTTATTTATTTTAAAATTTCCAGTATTCTTGCTTCCATCTCTTTTACATCTAATATATTTTTTAAAGCAATTACTTTTGTTTTTGCACTTGGATTTAGTTGTGAAGCTAAGAGTGTTGATGCAATAATGATATCATACATAGATGTTGCTGCTTTTGCTTGACCTATACTGCAATTCTCACATGAATTTTGGATTTTATGTTTATCTAGTATTCCCTTAGCTTTTATCTTCATCATCATACTTGTTCCCATTCCATTTCCACAAACAGCTAATAACTTTATCATAATTTTACCTCCATTATTTTTAATAACTTGCTTCTAAAACTTCATCTTCATCAATCTCTACCTCGTTATTAAAGTAAAGCTCATGATTATTAACTTTTCTATACTGAACTATTGGTATTATTAACATCCCAACTATACAAACTGCATAGCCTATTAAACCAAAATTGTTCATTATAAACCCTTGTCCTACCCAAAGTGTACTTTGATCTATATTTCCGTGCCATCCTCCAAAACCTTGAAGTTTAAATAAAGCTACAGCTACTCCTCCAAGTAAAACTTGAAGTATTCCTGATATGAAAGGTAAAATCATTGCAGCTTTAACTCCTCCTCTTTTTTCAGCGAATATTGCTATTGTAGCATTGTCAAAGAATACTGGTACAAATCCTGTTATTATTAAAATTGGAGATTTAAATATTAGCAACCCTGCAATTGCTAGGAATTGCCCTAATGCTCCAAATATAAATCCAAACAATACTGCATTTGTAGATCCAAATCCATAAGCTGCTGCACAATCCACCGCAGGCATAACTCCCGGTAAGATCCTATTTGAAATACCTTGGAAAGATTCAGTTAGCTCACTCACAAACATTCTTACTCCTGTCATTAAAATAGCTAGATAAACAGAGAAGAATAATGATTTTGACACTATATATGTAACAAAATTTAAGCTCGGTGCAAAATTTCTAGCATCTGCTATTCTCATATAGTCTTCTCCAAGTATTCCTAAAATAGTTCCGAAGAATATAATCATTAAGGTTCCTGTTGCAACAATATTATCATGGAAGATTGATAACCATTCAGGCAATTTTAAATCATCTAATTTTTTACTTGCATCTCCAATTTTGGGAGCTATTTTATCTGTTGCCCAAATAGCAAACATCTGTTGATGTCCTATTACAAATCCTGCTCCATCTGTTAGTCTTTGTGTTGCTCCAACAGTTAAGTTTGTAGCAACAGCCCAATATGTTCCAACAAAAAGACCAATCATTACTGCGCCAGTTGCATTTCTATATTGAGGAAAAGCATAGAAGATTATCCACGTTGCTGTAGTAGCTTGCTGAACCATAATATGCCCCGTAATAAAAAGAGTTCTTATTTTTGTATATTTTCTAAATAAAACAAGTACAATATTCAAACTAAACCCTATCAATAATGCTATCATCGTCCAAGAGGTTGTAAGTCCAATAGATTCTAAAGCACTGTTGACTGCATTCAATCCGAAATAAGGATCAATTACTGCTGCATTCAGTCCAAATCTATCGTTTAATCCTGCTAATATAGGTCTAAATGTTGATACAAGTCCACCTGCTCCAACGTTTAATATCATATATCCTACAGTTGCTTTTATAAATCCAGAAAAAGCTTGATAAAATGGTTTTTTCAATAAAAGATAACCTATAAAAACTAAAATTCCTACAAAGAATTCAGGTTTTGTTAATATATTATTTACGAAAAATTCAAAAATTGTGAACACTCCCATACTTCTCCTCCTCTATACTTTATCTATTTTTTATAAGTCTTAAAGCATTGATTTAAATGGTAAATCAGGTTCTATTGCAAAAGCATCATGAAAGCCTCTGTCGTACATATATTCTAGTTTATCTTTATCTAGTGGCCATGTGAATTTTCCACCAACTTCCCATAAAAATGGTTTGAATTTATACTGTAATTTATCTTTTCTCATATTCCATAGATATAAAATTTCTTTCGGATCAGCTTTAAAGTTTGTCCAAATATCATGATGAATTGGAATTACTACTTTTGTATTTAAACATTCCGCCATTCTTAACATATCTACAGATGTCATCTTATCTGTCATTCCTCTAGGATTTTCTCCATAAGAACCTAAAGCAACATCTATTTTATAATCATTCCCATGCTTTGCATAATAATTAGAGTAATGAGAGTCTCCGCTGTGATATATATTTCCTGCTGGAGTTTTTATCAAATAGTTAACAGCTAATTTATCCATATCTTGAGGCATTTTATCTTTTAAAATAACTCCTTCTGGAGCTGTAACTAACTCTGTTCTATCAAAAGAATCTAAAGCAATAATCTCTGTATCTTTAATTTTTACTACGTCTCCCGGTTTTACTACAATACATCTATCTTCTGGAACTCCCCAACTAACCCATAAATCAACACATGCTTGAGGACCAATAAACGGAACTGAAGAATCACAATTTTGCATAACCGCTGCTGCTACGTTTTCATCAATATGATCTCCGTGATCATGAGTTGATAAAATTGCATCAACCTCTTTTATTCCAAATGGATCTATAACACAAGGTACATTTCTTAAATTTGGTTGTAGTGCTTTACATCCAATCATTCTTTGATGCTGATGCTGATGCTTCATCAGTGGATTCTTTCCCGATTTTTTTCCTGTTTTTACCCAAAGATCTATACATAGACTTGTATTTCCTTCTGTTTTTATCCAAAGACCAGTACATCCAAGCCACCACATCGCAACAGTTCCTGGTACAACATTTTCATTTTCAATTTCTTCATTTAACCATGTTCCCCACTCTGGGAATGTGCTTAATATCCAAGATTCTCTAGTTATTTTACTAATTTTTGACATACTTTTTACCTCCAGATTGTTGTGTTTTCGTTTATGTTAAAAGTATATTTCATTTTTGCAATATAAAAAAGAACCTATTTTATTCAAAATTTTTTTACAAATTTTTCAATATTAAAATCTACCTTCTCAATCTCATCAACTATTTCTAAAAAACCATCCAAATGCTCTTTATTATCCTTTGAACTAAAGGCTATTATAGTTCTTACTGGTATCTCTCCAGGGAATAAAACACTATTTTTTAAGGTAAGTATTGAAAAAGCTGTTTTTTTTACATTGTTGTCAGTTTTTGCATGAGGAAAAGCAATATTCTTCCCCATAACCATGTAACTACCATAATTTTTTATACATTTAATCATATCTTCAACATAACTTTTCTCTACACAATTATTCTCTAATAGAAGATTTCCAGCTTTTCTTACCGCCTCTTCCCAATCCTTGGCAATTTCTCCTAAAGATATTTGTCTTTTATTTAACATGTCAAAAATTGTAATTTTTTTTGGCGAAATATCATCTATTAAATTTGAATTTAAAATACTCTTTAAAGATTCAATCATATTTTCTTTGTCATTTATTGTACAATTTTTTTGTATTTCATTCATAAAATCAGACAAAAGATATTTTTTATTGCGTTTTTCAAAACCATTATTTTTTAATAGATTTATATTTTCAGTAGATAATATTGGTTTTACCTTTAGTATTGGAACAATTTTATCTGCTAACTCTAAATCTACTGTAGTAACTATTATATCTATTTCATTTTTATTTAAACTTGTTGTTAACACATGTTTAGGAATTATATCAATAATATCTATTGAAAATAATTCTTTCAATTGTTGAGCCAAAAGTTTTGAAGTCCCATATCCCATACCACATACTAATAACACTTTTTTCTTATCTCTTGTGATAACTCTATTTCTATCTAAAGAAGATTTGAAATGAATGGTTATAAATGCTACTTCATCATTTGAAAAATCTTGTCCTATATAATTTTCAAACTCACTCAAAACTTCTTTTGTTATTTTAAAAAGATTAGGATAACTCTCTAGTACCTCTAAGTAAATTGAATTTTCCAACTGAATTCCATTTTTAATTCTATAAATGGTTGGTTTTAAATGATTTAATAATCCTTCTAAAAGAAAATCATCTTTTGAAATATCTACATCTATTCTTTTATTAAAGTTTTGAATTAGTTTTTTGATTAAAACTTCCATTTCGACCCAATTTTCATAATACGAATAATTTTGATTATATGTATGACTCCCTAAAAAGAAATCTGTTATTTTTAAGTATTCTATTCTTGGCAATTCAATATCATAGTTTGATTCTATTAAAGCACTTGCTTTTTTTATAGCTTTATACTCTTCCGTTTCTTCTAAAAAATTTTCATTCTTAATTTTCTTAATAGTATTTCCATCTTTATACATTAATATCGTCATTTTGAGATATTTTTTAATAATTTCAAATGCTTCATCTGAAATTATCCTATTCATTAGTTTTTGGCAATAATTTATAAATGTAATAATCCCTTTCTCATCTAAATATATCTCTTTATTAATAATTTCTTTAAATAAAGAGTTTTTTAAACTTTTTAAAATTCCAAAGAATGATAACGTACATAATCTTATGTTTTCCTCTTCTCCAACTAATACCAATCCTTTTTTAGCAGAAACTTCTAAATCTAAATTATATTTTTTCAACAAATCTTTTATATTTTTTATGTATAGCTTCAATGTATTTCTGCTTATATCTAATTCTTCTGCTGATTTACCTTGATTTATAGATCTTTTAAATAGAATTTGTAAAAGAATATATAACTCCCTTTCTTCAGAAGATAAAAATTTTATACTATAATTATCTCTTAGTATATTTTTTATATTTTCAATGTTATTAAGTCTAACTATCCCTTTAGACAATTCAATATTTAGTTTATCTTTAAATTTATAGTTTAGATACTCTTCAATTTTTTCAATTTCATATCTGACTGCTCTTTCTCCCATATCTAATTCATTCGAAAGATCTTTTATACTTTTTTCTCCCTTATTTTCTATTATATTTTGCATCATAACAATACCTTTTCCACTAATCATATACACCACTCCCCAATTTAAAATATAACAATTTGATTATATCATCTTTTAATAAAAACGGTTATTATAAAATAAAAAATTCAAAGAATTAAACTTTTAAAAACTCTAACTCCTTGAACTAAATTATTCTATTTTTTATTTTTCTAATTTACTTTTAAATTAACTGCAAAAGTAAAAAATATCATATTAATCTTATTGCCCATCTATCAATTTCTCTGTATCAAATCCCAACTCTTTAGCTTTTTGAATCATGCTTTCATATATTTATACAGAATTTTTTTCTTTCCTATACTCCGCTGTTACTGCTTTTAAGCCTTTTTCGAAACTATGATCAAATCGTTTTATTTCATACCATTTTCCTAAATACTTTTCTATTGAAAAAACACAATATATAGTTATATATTAAAATATATTTTATGCTATAATATAATATGAAACTTTAAGTGAAAAAAGGAGATAAAATGCAAGCAATTATAAAAGATTTAAAAAATGAACTTTCTTATAAAGTTAGATTAGAAGCTATTAATAAAATAAAAGAATATGATTTAAATGATGAGAAATATACTGCTTTAAAAGAGATTGTGATAAGGTTAGCTTTAACTGATAGAGTATTTGCTGTTAAACAAGCTGCTTTCTTACTTTGTCAAAAAAATAAACTTAAAAAAAATGGTGAGGTTATCAATCTTGGAAAAAAGAATACTGGTTATTCGCCAAATGATATCAGAAAAATGTTCTTAAAAATTAAAAGAGAAACAAGAATGGAAGCTCTAGATTTAGATCTTTTTAAAGAGTACTTCCAAACAATCTCACCTAAAATGTACGATGTTATGTCTTATGAGCATATGTATTTTGATAACTGGATAAGAGGAATCTATAAATATCTATCAAAATAATAAACTAAAAAAATAAGGTGGTATTTCTATAGCAAAAAGATGGAGCTATACAAAGATTTGAATTCACATTAGAACTATCCTGGAAAATTTTGAAAACATATTTAAAAAAAATAGAGGGCTTATGATTATTGCCCTCTATTTTTTGTTATTTTATATTTTTAATAATATCTAAGGTAAACTCTTGACACCAAAGAGCTGTTTTAGGATTAAACTCTTCATCATGAATTTCTGTATTTGAAAGAACTCTAACAGCTAAAAATGGAATATTGTAAGCTTTTGCAGTTTGAGCAACGGCAACTGATTCCATCTCTTCAGTCATCGTTTTGAACGTAGTATTCAGATACTTTATTCTTTCAATCTCTCTATTCCATTGATCAGCCGAACCAATAACTCCCTCAGCTATTTTTCCATTAGTGTATTTTATATTTTTAGCAATCTTTATTAAAGATAAATCACTTTTGAATGTTTCATATGTCGTCAACTTATCCTCTTTATCTCTAAGCCTTTGAACAACATCAAAGAATATTCCATCTCTCATATTTTCAGAAACGCCTTCTTCTTTTCTTTCTGTTCTAATAGCACCAATATTTACAACTTCTGTTCCAAGAACAATATCTCCTGTGTGAAGAGATGAATCATGCCCTCCAGATGTTCCTTGATTTATAATAATTGTAGGATTATATCTTTCAATACCTATCGCTGTTGCTGCTGCCGCATTAACCAATCCAACTTCTGTTCTAGAAACAATAACATCATGTTCTCCAACATTTCCTTGCCAGAATGTCCAACCTCCAATATGATTCTTTATTGGATTTTGTAAGCTTTTTATTAAGTAATTTACCTCCATATCCATAGCACCTTGAACTAGAATTGTTTCCTTTGAAAATGCCACTGAAGATAATACTAAAAAGCCTGTAATAATTTTTTTCATAGTTTTGTGTCCTCTCTTATAGTTAAAGTATACCCAAAACTCTACAAACTAATAATGTTATTAAAAATTATTTTAATAAGTCATAGTAATCAATTTAAGGTTGATTGTAGAGACTCCTCACCGTATCTGAGGTATATATGAGCTATATAAAATCATATCAGGAATATATTTATTTTGCAACAGAAAAAAATAACAATCTTTTTTCGAAATTGTATTTTATTTAACCACAATTCTATTTTCGAGTTTCGGATTTAGCTCTTTTATCTCTTTTACATAATCTATGAATATATCCGAATCAATAACTTTTTCTGAAGCTATATCCACTGTTCCAACTGGATTTTTCAACATCTCAAATCCATCTCCACCATTTTTTATATATAGAGGTAGTGCTACTGTATAAACTTTATCCAACTGGATTGGTTTATCATCTATTGTGACAGAAAGAACTCTTTCTCCTACTTTATTGTCTGGTTTATATTCATATTTTAGTCCAGATACCTGTAAAAATCTTCCTGCTTTCTTCTCTACACTGCTTACACCGTGTTCTATAGCCTCTACTATTGTTTTCCCAGTATATTCAAAAGCACCAACTTTATTTGAAAATGGAAGTAAAGATATTGCATCCTTTAATTTGAATTCACCTGCATCTATATTGGCTCTCAGTCCTCCACCATTCATAAATCCTATCTCAGTTTTGAAATGATTTCTATACGCATCTGCAATTAGATTTCCAACATTACTCTCTTCATATCTAGCATGATGATTCTCTCCGAAACCTGAATCCAACTTAATCTTAGCCTCAGCAATCACAACCCCTAAATCTTTTTCCAATTTATCTTTATAATAATTCTCCAATTTTAACAACTCTTTATCTGATTCTACAGAGTTATTCAAAGGAATAAATGATAGGTTCTGTGATATCTTACCATCATTCTCTTTTATAATTTCAATTTTTACAATAGATCCCATGTTTCCTTGAGGAGACACAATTGGTTTTTCTCCTACATAAGTTACATAGCTGTACTTCTCAGATTTTTCTTCAGCTAAAATTGAGTTAATCTCTGGGAATTTTTCTAAAATTTCAATATTTAATTCTGGCTCAGATTGAGTTAGTAAAACTATAAAATCTACTTTTTCTTTTTTTAACTTCCCTAAATTCTCTTCAATACTCTTAAATATATCAGCTTGATGAATTTCAGTTGTCTGGATTGTTGTACTCATTCCATCTGTAGTTCCTAGAAAACCTATTTTTAAATCTCCAAATTGTTTTACAATATACTCTTTTGATTTATTGAATGCTTCTCCTGAACTCTCTTTTAAATTGCTTGAAATCCATTCAAAGTTTGATTTATCTACTAAATTTCTAGCTTCTGTTACTCCAAAATCAAATTCATGTTGTCCAAAGTTAGAGATATCTATCGGAATCTTATTGAAAGCTTCAATCATAGGAAAGCCATGATAAATAGCTCCAAATAAAACTCCCCCTCCTAAATCTCCTCCTTGAAGAACTAAGGTATTTTTATTCTCTTTACGAGCTTTATCTATCACAGTTTTAGCCCTTGCTACTCCCCCTCTTTCACCATGTTTATCCACCACTGGATAGATTACATGTGAATCATTAAAATATAGCAATGTTGCCTTTTCTTGAGCCAACACTATCGATGAAAGTAATAAAAACCCACTTATAATTTTTTTCAAAATATCTCCCTCCAAAACCTTTTTTTCTAGAAGAACAAATAATGTTCAAAACATTATATATTCAAAAAAACTCGCTGTCAATTTCATTAACAATATTTATACAAATTACATATATCTGCTAAAGTTAGGATTAGTTAGCATATGTCCATGCATAGGTTTTTTACTATGACAACTCACACAAACTACTTCTAAATTTGACGGATTATTATTTGATTTGACTCCATCTACATGATGGACATGCAGTTCATTTGTATCTTTAGAACAATCTTTTCCACAATCTTGACAAATAAATCTCTTGCTCTTTTTATATCTGAAACTTATCTCTCTCCATTCATCTACATATTCATTTAATGGTTGAGAGCTTGAAGTATGAGTTGGTTCTATATAAATCTCTGTATTATATTCATCTAAAAACTCTTTTATATTAAAACTATTAAAAACATTAAGTCTTGAATTATAAGAGCTATTATATCCTTTATAATTTAAGGTTTGTAAGCAATTTTTACAAACCAATAGCTCTAGCTCAATATCCTTTTTAACTACTCTACCATTCGACGTCTTATTCAGTAAAAATATTCCATCGTTTCTTTGACTCACAACATATCTATCATATTTTTTACTTTCATGCATCTTATTTAAAGTTTGACACCAAGATAGATGAAACTTTGGATAATTCGATCTGTCACTTTCATCCTTTACATAATCACCCATAAAGTCTCTTATATACACAAGCATTTTCTGCCCAGGAAAATCTTTATGTTCTAGCGTCTTATCTTTTGCTACAACTAATTCATCAAATGATATATCTAAACCCTTTGTTTTTATATTACTAAGCTTTAGCTCTTTCATAACAGCTTCTGAACTCTGAAAATTTGGCTTAAAATCCTCTGAAATACCCATACTTTTTCTTATTTTTTTAAAAGCTAAAAACTCATTAAAATTAATTAATTTCATTTTTTTCGCCTCTTTCTCTATCATTCTTTGCCAGTATTTGATCTATCTTTTGTTCAGCTTTTGTCCTTATTCTAAACTCAACTCTTCTAGACATTTTCTTATCCTCTATACCCTTAGTTATAATTCTTTTACTATATGACAATCCATTCGCAGTTACTTTTTCTATCATAAACTTCTCATGCTTTCTCATTCTAGGTAGTGTCATTACATATTGCAAAGTTGTTCTAGTTCTATTTTGTGATAGCTCCATATTTTTAAAATAAGAATCCATAGGAGATGAATTTCTTGTCCACTCTGTTGATGTATGACCTTCTATTCTTACCTCTTCAATTTCACACTCAAATTTTTTAGAATTTAATATTGCTATATATCTTGGGAAAAAATCATTTAATATATTTTTAAATCCATCATTTAACTCGCTACTTCCTTGCTGAAAAAATATATCTGGCTCTCTAAATTTTATTGATAATGTTTCTTCATCTATATAAGCATTCCATTCATTTAAATCACTTTGAAACTCTTTAAAAAGCTCTTGGTAAATTGATATCTTGATTTTTCTATATTCTTCAGCCAAGTCAGTCATCCCCTGTTTTTCTTTTGCTACCTGTGACATAAAAGATATTGCGATAAACATAAATATAATCATCAATCCCGACATCAAGTCTGATATAGACGGCCAAAAATCATCATTTTGTATGTATTTATTCATTTGATTACCCTACCTTTTTTGCCAAGTTAATTAGCTTTTGAAGCTCTATAGTCAGTGGAGTATAATCACTAACAAACTTCTCTGAAATAGCTGCTAATTGATTTCCTAAAGACTCTAAAGATGTATTTAACGTTACTCCTAAAGTTTTATTTAAGTGTTCAACACTTGTTTGTACATTTGAGTTATTATTTTCAACCATTACTTGAATATTATCAGAGATTTTTTTTGTTAATGTAAATCCTTCATTTTCAAATCTAACAATCGCCTTTTCTATAGATACAATTTGATTCTCCATAGCTTTTATATTAAGTTCGCTTGCTCCTGTAATACTCACTGTTAAATCTTTTAAAGCCGCTATAACTTCTACTTGCTGTTTTTTTATGCTTTCTGTCGATAGGTATGTTAATTCTTTAATTGAATTTCTTACTGAAATAATTTGAGCATTATTTTCATCTATATTTTTACTAGTTTTTTCTGCTACTTCAGTAAAATTATTTAATATAACATCAGATGTAGATTTCAGACTATTCTGAATATTTGTTATATGTTCAATTGTTTTTAATGATTGCTCTTCAAAAGAATCAGATAGTTTAGATATTTTACTTATAGCTGCATGATTTACTAAAGTTATTTTATCTAATATATTAGCAGATGATTTATTAACTTCTTCAAGACTTTTTTCCGTTGCCGTAACTACATGGTTTGTTATCTTTTCTGTCGCAAGTTCTGTGTGTTCTAATAATTTGCTATCTACTTCTATTATGTACTGCTCAATATTATTTGTAGACTTAACTATATTTTCTTTGACATTCGCCATATATACATCTATATTTGGAATTAACTCTCTTGCTTCTAAAGAAATTTTATTTAAAACTTCTATTGAATTATTTAAATTTTGTTGTTGCGTATCAAATGTTACTATTTTATCTCCAAGTTTATTTGCAATTTCAACTATTGAAGAACTTCTTTCATTTATTTCAACAATTAAATCTCTGGCCATCATCATTCCATTATAAAGTTCTATTTGATTATCATTTGTCTTTTCAATTGTTTCTTTATAATGAACTTGCCACTCTAATAATTTTTCCACTGCATAATTTAAGTGTTTAAAGTTTTCACCAAATTGCTCTTGTAGTTGATTATTCAAGTCTCTTATACACTCTTGAATAGCTTCTGTAAAAGCTTTCATATTATTTTCTGCCATATTTTTAGCAAAAATTCTAAACTCTTCAATTAAAACATTATTTCCTCTTTCTATCTCTGTACTAATTGCATTATTTGTCTTTACTAAGTTATCCAGTTGGCTCCCCATATTTTCAAGCCCCAAATTCAATCTTTCCTGAGCATTTTCTTGAGCTTTTATCATACTCTCTCTTAAAATTTTCATTTGACCTACAAGAGATGTAGGTTTATCTCCTGTTAACTCTTGTACTAGAGATTCAATTGCTACTCTACTTATCTCTGATGTTTTTTGTGTATTTTCTTTTATATCAACTATTGCTTCAACAACCTGTTTATTACTTTGAACAATGGCTTCTTTCATTTCAAACATTAATGTTGCTATTTTTTCTAAAGAAACCTCTCCAACATTCTCTTTTTCATTTTTTATTGCTTCTTTTATCTTCTTTGATTGGAATGATTTTAGAATATTTGATAAAACTAATCCAACTAAAGATGTAAAGAAGGCTGTTCTCATTCCTTCTAAAAGTTTTGGTATACTCTTATCCAAGTTTATGGTATCAAATTGTAATAACCCCATAAAAATTCCTAAAAACGTTCCTATGATTCCTAATCCTGCTATCAAGTTGGGGATTGTTGTGCTTTCTTTCGGCTTTGAAATCATTTTTTTTAGAGATATTAAAAATAAACCTAACATTAATACTCCAAAACCAATATTCATAGGGGTAATTATTTGTTTTAAAAAACTGTTCATTTGTTCTCCTTTAACTTCTATAATTTTATTTTCTAAACTTCAAAATTATTATAACATAAAAAATGCCACAATAAAAATACTGTGACATCATTCTCCTGTATTATTCTTTCATAAATCAAGTTGATTTACTAAATATCTTCTCCGATTAAAATCTTATCAATGTAACTTTCTAAAACTTCTATATGAGTTTTATTTTTTTAACAGGATCTTCTTAAATCTGATTACACTACACGAAAACCCTCTCTAATAGATATGCTTCATAAGCGTTTCGAAGGCCTTTTCAAGGTATTTTAAGACTTTTCACGACGTATTTTTTCGACTCTAATTTACCTAAGGACCTTTTTTTTAGATGGCCTTAAAATTAAAATAAAAGCGTCATTTTTATGGACTTTTTTTGAAAATATATCATTTTAAAAAACTATGCCTTTAAAATCGAACTATTATTTATATAGTGCTTTATTATGAGTACTTTTTGAACTGGATTTAGTTATCAATGTATCTACATATCCTTCAATATCTCTAATAAAATCGACTTTTTCTCTTCCTCTTTAAGAGCCATACCCATAGATTTAATAGTCGCTTCTAACTTTGTCTTCAGCATCTTTCCTATCGGTGTATGCTCTTTCATGATTTCTAATACAACCCTCTCTCCATTTGATATAATTTGAACAGAGTTTTCAGTCTCAACATTCTCAACCTTTTCCTTTATACTTAAAAACTCTTTCATTTTATTTTCAAAATCAGTTATATCCTCTAAGTTTGACCAATTTTCATAGCTAAAGCCTTTTATTTTAGCAGTAATATCCAGTATGAATCTTCTATCACCAATATATCTATATTTTTTTAACCAACTTTTAATCCCGTTATCCAATATATTATCTTGTTTCTGCCAGTTCTCTAAAGCTTCTTTTAAATCTGTACTTCCTTTTAATCCATCGACTACTAATAATTTTAATTGCTCTTCAATTTTTAATTTTTCATCCTCTAAATAAGTCATCTCAGTATTTATTAAAGAGATAACCTCATCATAATTCTTAGCTCTTGCTCTTTTAGGTAACTCTTCAAATAAAAACTTATACGGATCCTTATCTTGGAATAAACCTTTAAATACTTTTGAAAGTAGTTTACAATTATCTAATGAAACTCTGTTTATCAATCTACTTAAAGAGTAGAAGTAACTCTTTAATCCTTCAACTATACCGTTCTCTATATCTAAACTATCTACAAAGTAGATTCCTAAACTTTTCTTCAACTCATTTAAATATCTTTCCTCTTCTTCACTTTTCTCAACATAAGTCAGATAGTACTTCTCAGGATTTTTTTCGATTTTTTCAATCAGATCTCCACTTAAATTTTCTTTTTGTTTATTTTGATTTTCAATTATTAAAAGACTATTTTTATTTTTTATTAAAAGTACACCTAAAAATAAAGTAAAAATACCACTTCTTAATCCATAAGCTCTTTTATCACTTGTATAATCTAAATACAGCTCTTCTAATTCACACTCTCCATTTTGTAATCTATTTAAAATTTCAACACTTAAGTCTTGCCATTTATCTTTAAAAATTATCTCTGCTTCATCAATAGATACAATTTTACTTAAAATAGTTCTCGCTACTGAATTTATCGCTCCTGTTTCTAAATAGAAACTATTCTCTAATAAGCTTTTATCTCCTTCTAACAACATTTGAAGAAGTGTCGTCCTAACCTTTTTCATTGGAGTGCTTATTTTATCTTTATTTAACAACTCATAGTTTATAGGAATATAATTCTTAAATTTTTCATTTAAATAATAATATGTCACTTGAAGTAAATCTTTCTCTATTTGAGTTTTTCCTAAGTACGTTATCTCTCTCTCATCTTTAGAGAAATACCTATTCAGTTCCTCTTTTAAAGTTTGAATCAATTCCTCTTTATATAAACTATACTCCTCTAAAATAGCCTTATTGTTATAATTTTTCTCTAGTAAAGCTAAACATTCAATGGCTTCTAACTCCTTTAAAATTCCATCTATTTTTAAATTAGAATTTTTTATATTTGATACAATAATAATATCTTTTAATTTTAAAGAGGTCTTTATAGAATCATAATCTAAAGCTTTTGATATATTTGTTAAATAAACAACCCTACCATCTACTTTATCTTTCAACTTATCTAAATAACCTATGTTTGAACAATCTAAATATATTTGCTGGAAATATCTTGTTATATCCATTTCAAAATTGTATTTAACAGGATAATAGAAATCGAGCTCTATAAATTTATTCAATGATTCAGTCAAATTTAGACTGTGTAATTTGTTTATTACATACTCTTTAATCTCCTTTTGAATATTTATATCGCTATCCTCTACAATCTTGTAATGTCTCTTATTTCTTTTAAAACTTATTATATTCTCATTTTCTAAATCTTTTAAAATTTTCTCTAATTCAATCTCATCTATATTTAAAGATAACTTTAAAATCTCCTTTGTTGGTGGGATCTCAATTGGTCTATTGTATATCTGTAACATTCCTAAACTTTTCAAGAATTTTATATGATTAAAATCTTTTACTAAGTTTAAAGCTTTTTTAGTATTGAAATAACTTTTATACTCTAAACTTTCATGATTTAAAAACTTAAAGTTTTCTTCAAAATAATCGTATATTCTATCTAGTCCCACTATAAAATCATCTTTTAATACACTCTCTAAACCTTTAACATCTCCAGAACTTAGAAAAGCAAACATAGTTCTTTCATTTTGGGCAATCTTTTGAGATAACTCAGGTAATATGTATGCTGTTAAATAGTTTAAAGGATAAAAATCTTTTATTGCCTTATCCAAATTTTCAGTTAATATATTAGATTCACCAAGATTTCTATTATATCTATTAAACTTATCTATATTCTGATTATAGAATTCTTTAAACCCCTCTTTTTTATAAACTACTTGTGACAATATACTCAAAGAAGTAACTTTGTCATAAGTCATCTGCTCTTTATGAAATCTTCCACTTACTTTTTCCCATTCAAATATATTATCCTCTCTATTCAATTTATTTGTATACTGGAAAATATCTTTATGAGTTATTAAAAATAGATATGATGAAGCCTCAGAATTACAGTACTCTGCCATATCCTGTATCTCTTTTACATCGACTTTGTTTATATTTGATTCCAAATATCTTCCAAACTCATCAAAAACATAGATAACACCTTTATATGATGTCGTTTCAATAACTTTCTCCTCAAAATCTTTCAGTAAGTCTACAATTTGGAAATTAGATTCATAGTTTACAAATTCTTCTCCATAAAAAATCTCTTTATATAACTCTTTAAATATTTTTATAGCATTAGAGTTATTATTTTGAAGCTGAAGCTCTATTTTTTCTAAATCTGTATCTCTTTTTAATAAAGCTTCTTCAAATTTAAAAATTATATCTGAATAGTTCTTTTTCCAAGATTCAATTTTATCTAAAATTATTTTACTTTCCAGATTTAAACTTATATTCAAATCTTCCTTTTTTATAACTTCTAGTATCCCGTGTAGCACTGATTTTTCATAGTTAGAGTATCTATCTTTTGCAAATACTACTAAATATTTTTGTTCATTTAATTTTGAATATATCTCTTTTATTGGAAACTTTTCCTCAGCTCTATTTAAAAATATATCTATCTTACTTTTATTTTCTACTGATAAAAGATTTAGTAATACCGAAAGAAAATATGACTTTCCACTTCCATATGCTCCTGATAAAATATATGATCCATTTTTTTTATTCAAAACTCCTTTTGTAAGTTTTGCTAAAAGTTTTATATTTTTCTCTGTAGGAATATATGAATTAATTTTCTCGTTATCTTTGTAATCTCTCTCAATATTTACTGAAAACCCTACTTTTGTAATCTCTATTACTTTATCCATCAAACTAACTCACTTTCTAGTATTTTTTTTACGACTTCTTTCTCTGAATATCTCTTTGTATCTATAGTTATATTTTGTAGTCCTGCTGCTCTATCTACAGATAACTCATTTTGGAACTCTAACTCCTGTATAGTTTTCTCAAAATTAAGATAACTCATCTTCACTATTTTATTTACATACTCGTAAGCTTCTTTTATTGTTGTTTGATTTACAATTCCCATCTTTTTAGATTTTTTATAAAGTAAATAGTATATCACGTAATCAGAAATATCTTTTCTCTCCATATTTTGAAATTTAAACTCACCATTAATCTCTTTTAAATAATTTAATCTTACAAATGGAGAAACTATATTCTCTTCTGGATTAACACTCTCTTTAGAATCTTTATAATATGTTTTTATAAAAACATTTATTGTATCTAAAACCATTCTGCTTGAAAACTTACTTCCATTCTCTATATAGTAAAGCTCTATACTCTTTTCCAAACTCTCTTTTGTAAATGTAGCACCTTCAGGTAATGAAAAAGCTTTCTCCCAAACTAGAGCTTTCTCTTTTTCTTTCAAAAAAATATTTGAATGTAAAATCCATAAACTGTTATTATTTTGTAAGTATGGATCTAATTCAAAAACGACTTTCATACTTTCACTTAACTCTATACTTTTAGCTTTTTTTTCAAGAATACCTAAAAAATCAGCCCAAAACTTTATAGATTCTACCATCTTACTTCCTACACCCAAGATATCTATTGCATTTATTAAGTTAGCTTTAGAGAAAAATGAACTTTCTATTTTTTTATTTACATCTTGTTCAAACACCTTGTAAAATAGTTTATTTATCCAGTTCTCTCTGATATAAAAAGAACTATGACCACTCATTATAATTTTCATTTCTACCTCTTTTTTATTTTTAATGCTGATGCTATTAAACATCCCGAATCAAATTTATCTATACATTTTAAGCAGTTTACACACTTATTTTCATCTACTATGTATTTTCCGTTGCTAACGTATATAGCTCCTGTCGGACAAGCCGAGTTACACCCTTGACAGTAAAGACAACTATTAAATTTATTAAACTGCTTTTGAATTTTATTGAATATATATTTATCATCAGTTTTCATGATTGTAACTTTAACTTCCGTTCCCTCAACTCTATAAGATAACTTGAAGATTGGAGTGTTGCCTCTATCCATTAAAATTATTTCAACCGCTTTGTTTTTTTCAAATATCTTCATAGTTCCAAACGGCTTGAAAAGTTGAATAAAATCTTCGTTTACAGATTTATTTAATACAAACGTTTTTGAATTTTTCTCATTGATACACTCTTTAGCCTCTACAATTATCTCTGTACTTTTTTCTAATCCATCTCCACCTTGTCTTGCTTTCCATTTACCATCTTTAACATAATCCTCATAATCTAACTTCCCTATTCTTTTAGAAAAATTAATTAAAAATGAATACCATTTATCATATTCCTCTGAATTATATATTGATGAAAGAAGTTCAGACCATGAACCGTTATTTGGACATACCCAACATCCTACTCTTGCAAATCCTTGTCTATATGAATCATTAAAATCTAATTCTTCTGTTAGCATATATAACCAAACATCTAAGTCACACCAATCTATAATTGGAGAAGCTACCATCTGTTTTAATATTTTTGGACTTTGAGATACTTTTTTATATTTAGATCTAGACGCTGACTCTCCTCTTCTAAGACCTAAAAATGTTATTATATTTTCATCAAAATTTGCAAGTGTTGTTCCCATTGGTCCAGTTTTAAATATTGAGCAACACCAGCTTTTAACTCTACTTGGTGGTCCAATCTCTTCACACATTTCGAAGAAATTATTCTCTTCATTTCTCTCTTCGAAAAATGGTGTAAATGGATTTTCCTCTTTAAACCTCTCTACATATTCATATGACTTAGGCAGTTCTAATGTTGTATCTCCAAATATATGTAAAATACTTTGATTATTTAAAGCCAATCTTACCAAATGAGAAACAACTGTAGAATCTTTTCCACCAGAGAAAGATACTAGCATCATTCTATTTTTATATTTTTCTGCATTTTCAACGATAAAAGGAATTGCTCCTATGAACTCTCCCTCTTCGTCTCTATTCTCACTTTTTACCAGTATATTAAAACGACTACTGTTTGCTTTTATAAATTTATCGAAGCAATCTCTTTCAACTTCTAAATGCTCCTCTGTTATTGAAAACTTCATCACTTCTTTCCTTAAATTTTCAATTTCTGATTGAGTCATTTTTTTAAATTTTGATGTTGCTATTAAATCAACCATCTCACCGTCAACTATATATCTATTCTGTTTTGTTGCCCAAACTGATTTTTTTAAGAATTTATCATCTAATCTATCTGGAAACAAGTTCATTAATAACCATTTTTCTTGTAAAAATACTGGTCTTAAATCTTTTGCGACCTCTTTTAATGATGATGTCACACCCTCTTCTAAAATTACTGGAACATTATCTATTTCATTCCAACAAATTTTAACATCTTTTTTTTCCATTTTTACATCCTCATTTTCTATCTTTCACTTAAATAGTGAAGCTCTCTTAACAATGTATCTTTTATTGTATTAAATCTATTTTGTAAAACTCTTCTATAATATTCATCTTGTTGTTCATTTTCTTTTTGTAATAGGTCTTTATTTATCATCTGACCTATTCTAGATATATCTTGGACATCTTGCATATACTTTTCAAATCCCATATCTCTAATTTTTCTATTTGCTTCTTTACTTATAAGAGTCCTATTTAAAACACTATTTAAAATATGATTCTTATCGTTTCTTATTTTAGAACTCAGTTCTCCATATTTAGTTCCTGTTCCTAAAGGTATTAAATGATGATCTTCTAGTTCTACTGATGCTTCTGTTATCTCAAATGCTTTAAGTTTTTTCGAATGATTCTCTGGTAATAAATCAAATGGTTCTAAACTTAAAATATAATATAATAAATTTTTACTAACTGGAGATGGAGTTTTAGAATCATTTAATAATGTTTCTAAATCTGAGTACTCCTCTACATTTAATACCTTCGCTATATTTTCATAAACTAATTCTTTAACTTTCAAATCGTCTAAATTTTCTTGAACAATCCATTTGTAAATAGTTTTTAAATCATCTACGGTTCTTATATTTTGACGTTCTCTATATCTTCCTATAAATATCGATGTCCAATACCAATACTCTACTTTATCTAATACTTTTTTATCATTCCAATTTTTATCTTCAGAAAATATATAAGCCATAGGTAAAACCATTAATTCAAATGAGAAGTTACCAAATTTCGTTATTCCTAATCTAGTATTAACAAATGCTAATGCTCTTAATAAAGAAACTATTGTTTTTTCAGTTAATGAATTTATATCTACTGAAGATATTTCAAATATTTTATCTCTTTTTATATGATCTAATTTTAGTTTTAAAGGATCTTTTACATGAGAAAAAATTGATAGTAGATTTAAATATTGATTTTTAAATCTTTTATTTAGCTCCTCTTGACCTTCGATTAAACCAAAATTCACTCCATTCCAATTTTTTTCTCTAAAATCTTCTGGCAACTCTATTCCCTGCTCTACGATTCTTTTTATTCTTTGAGTTAAAGATTCTAATTTAGAGTCTTTTGCTGCTTTGGCAACAATTAAATCATAGTTATCTAGAGGAGTTCCTCCTTTATTTATTGTTTCGAATATGGCTATTCCTCTACTTATCTCATTTTTTTCTATTTCAATTATCGAAACCTCTTGTTCTACTAATTTATCTAAGAAATTTATAATTTTAGTTTTCCATTTCATTGACAATTCATACTTTAAACTATTTTTTCTTGTTTCAAATTCATCTATTAATTCTTCTTCATCTACTTCAGAAGAAAAATCCTTAAAATAACATTTTATTTTCTCTATTTTTTTTATGTTTTCGTACTCTTCTATCTCATCTATTATTTTATCTGCTCTTTTATTTGCAATCTTTTCCACAACTTTATCCTGAAGTTTATTACTCTCATTTAATCCAAATAGTGGAATAAGATTTTGATCAGAACATAAATTTGCAAACTCGTTTATCTTTCCTGAATCAGTTGTTTTTTCAAACTTAAATTTTGGATGATACCAAAAATTTGTATTTGTTGTTTTATGAATTTTATACTCTTGAATAAAATCCACTATTTCACTTGGTGTATATTTTCTCAAACTACCATAATCAAAATCTAAAGTATTGTAACCAAATATATCCTCTGTTTCATCATCTGAAGTTGATACTTTTAAAAACCATCTATTCTTTATTTTCCCATATAAATCTGAGTAACTATTCTCCCATTCACCTTTAAATAAATCAACAAACATAGCTTTTAAAGTTGACATTCTTTGTTGACCATCTAAAAGATACATACATTCATCTTTAGCACATTCAACTTCGTTTGAATAGCACAACTTTCTATAATTAAAATCGTTGCAACTTCCTTTTAACAAAAGAATACTACTTATAGGTAATTCCACCAAAAATGTTGCTAACAACTCTTTTTGTTGCTTTGTATCCCAGACAAAATCTCTTTGGAAATTTGGAAGTATTATTCTTCCTTCATCTTCGTCTTGAAATATCTCCTTTAACCTCTTTACTTTCATTGTATCCTCCACTTTCTAGAAAATTATATCTTTAGCTTCTCTTATTTCTCTTTCTTCTCTTTCGCCATCAAACATATCTTCTAAAAAATCTTCTGGACTTTCTAAAAAATCTTCAAAATTTCTAATATATCCCTCTTTATCTTTAGTTAATATGTCTCTCAGTTTTTCTATCCCTAAACTAGCACAGTTATTGAATATATCTACTACTTTTTTATTATCTAAAATATCCTCAATATTATTATTTAAAGATAAAACAACTGAATATATAAGATGATAATATTCACTATAATCGACAGGTGAAAGTGCTCTAAAACCAACTTTATCTAATTTATGATTTTCAATTTCTTTAGGTTGATTCGAGTATAGATTAAATCCTATCAAAGCTGCTAAAACATGAACATCTTTTTTTAATACAAAGAATCCATCTCCTCTTTGACTTAAAAGTTCATTATATATGCCATCATAATTTTTTTCATGACCAAATCCTATTAATTCCTTATCTTCTCGTCTTCTTTTTCTTAGCTCCTCTTGAAATAAATCTTCCATTTTAAATCTCCTCTTTTATTCTTGTAATATCGTATCTTTTATCTATTCCCGTTCTTCTTTCGTTTTCTAAAGTATATACTTTTCCTATTCTATCTTTAACAACATCTTCTATCTTTGAATTCCATTGCCCTGATGAAACCATGACTATTATTTGTTCTGATAAAACCGGTAACATTTTAGTAAAATCTAGTCTATATTCATTGTCTAAATCACCATAAGGTGCATCCAATACAAGTGGGTATATTCCTCCATCTGAATCCAAATCAGATTTATTTTTTTCTTTATTTAACTCTTTTGCGTAGTAAACTAATCCACCTATGAAACTTAGAGCTTTATTTTTTGCTTCTCCTTTTGACATTCCTGCTTCTTTTCCATCAATATCAAAAACTTTAAAATCAAACTCTTCTGTCAATTCAACTTTATAACCCTTTTTATTTATTTTAGAGTAAACTTCTTCTATTTTACTCTTTAGCCCTTCTCTACCTTGAGCTTCTTTGTATTTTTTTAGAGTTTCAAGATTCAGCATTATCTTTTTCGCAAAATCTCTTTTTTCTCTCTCTCTTTTACTCTTTATATTCTTTTTATCTGCTTCAGTTTTCTCTATTCTAATTGAAATTAATTCTTTTTCTATTCTTTCTAACTCAACTTCTAAGGCTCCAATACTTTTATGAAGTGTTTTTTTTATTTCTTCTTTACTAATTAATATATTTTTTATATTTTGCAACTCCACTTGGAAGTCGTAGTTACTATCTTTTACTAACACTTCTAACTCTTGCTCAATATAATCTATTCTATGCTGAATCTTAGATATTTCTAATTTTATTAGCTTAACATTCTCTGAAATATCCTCACTTGCTATATCTCTCAACATAAAGTACACTTCGCTAACTTTCTCTCTATTTTCTCTTGTTGCTGCATTTTCTAACTTTTGCATTATTTTTCTGTAATTATCTGTATGACTAACTAAAGATGCCCCACATATACACTCTTTTAAATGTATCAATTCTTCTAAGAACTCTTTTTCATATCTCGATGGAATTTCGCCCTTATCTTTCTTTATTTCTATTACTTTAAAAGCATTATTTAAAATTTTTGGTGCAATCGCTTCGACACCTTTTATTGATAAAAATTCCTTATACTTTTTCTGAATTGCTTCTAATGATTTTTCTAACTCTTTTTTTTCATCTTGCAACATTTCTACTACTTTCTTATTTTTTTCATCTTCTTGACTTATCAATAAAATTTCATCTATTCTGTTGCTCAACTCTTCTTTTTCTATATCTAGAAGCTCTGTTTCCTTTTGTTTTTCCTCTTTCTCTTGTAACTTAT
Organism: Cetobacterium sp. ZOR0034; assembly: GCF_000799075.1. NCBI lineage: Bacteria > Fusobacteriati > Fusobacteriota > Fusobacteriia > Fusobacteriales > Fusobacteriaceae > Cetobacterium > Cetobacterium sp. ZOR0034. The sequence continues at coordinate 22,667 of NZ_JTLI01000003.1, read as the reverse complement.
CTTCAAATTCTTTTTCTATTTTTTTTACTTTCTGTTCTAACTCGACAATATCCTTATTAGCACTACTACTTTCAGAATATTCTTTTTCTAAATCTCTATATACCTTTGCAGTATCTGTAACCGCATTTTCTAAACTTTTTATTCCTAGCACTCTATTTATAGATTCCTCTATTGCTTCTAAGCTTTCTTTTTTTACTTTTCTTTGATTTTCTTTTTCAGGAGCTATTTTTTCTAGTCTTTCTCCATCAATGAAAAAATTAATTTCTTTTGGTAGTAAACGATTTATTATTTCTTGGCACCCTGCTTCCGATCTTTGATTTATTTTCCCAGCATTTGATTCTAAAATCAAATCTACTCCAATATACACATCATTTTCAAAATTTATCTGTCTTATAATTTTATATTCCTGCTCTTCTTTTTCTTCCGAAACTTTTCCTACTATATTCAACTCTACTTTAGCATATGTTTTTCCTTTTGTTTCTTCTAAATATTTTTTATTTATAAAACTGCTTGCACCAAACTTTTTAGGATCTCCTGATGTTAAATCTAAATTTCCACCATATAATCCCCATCTTATTGCTTGTAATAAAGTTGTTTTTCCTGATCCATTTTCAGCTTTTAAAAGTGTAATGTTTTTTTCACCATTACAAAATTCTAATTTAACTTTCCCATAATAAGGTCTAAAATTTTCTAAAATTATACTTTTAAATATCATTAGTCATTCCACTCCATTGAATATTGTCCGATTATCTCTTTAATTTGTTTAACTGTTATCGTGCTCTCTTTTTTAGTTAATCTATCTGGGTCATTTTCTAGTTTTATTATTTGAATAATCGCATTTTGTTCTTCTTTTGTTAAACTTGCAAAAAACTCTTGTCCTTTTGATTTTGCACTCATTTATTACCCTCTCCTATTCCATAAAATTCTTTAATTTTTCTTAACTCACTTTCATTTCTATTTTTATTTAAAGCTAATGAATTATATTCTTCTAATCTTTTCAATTCATTTTCCACTAATTTTTTTTCAAAATTAAAATTACAATCTTGAATTGGTTGATAACTTTCATAACTTCTAGGTATAACTATAAAATCATGTATCTCGGCAATACTCTTATTTTCTGATTTTCTAAGTATTCTACCTCTTCTTTGAACATACTCTCTATAATTACCTGTACTTCCCAAAATATATGCTCTTTCAATTGATGGAATATTTATTCCCTCATCTAAACATTTGATAGCCACAACAGCATTTATATCCTTCTCTTTAAACTTTTGTATAACAATTTCTCTTTCATTCTTAGATTCTTCAGAGGTAAATTTCATAAGTTTAAAGTCCATTTTTTCAGAAACTGTTTCTATCGTTTTATCTATAAACTTTTGTTCTCTATCTTCGCTTTCTTCTTTGCTTTTTCCAGCTCCAACATAAATCAAATTATTAAAACTAAACTCATCAATAACTTCTAGCAGTTTCAATATTTTATTATTAGTCAAATTCAACAATCGAGCTCTCTTAAAAAGTAACATCTCCAAAGGTGTCGATTCTTTCTTTTTATCTTTCAAGTTAGAGTTTTTAGAGAAGCTTAGCGATGCTATTTTTTTGCTAAGTTCTATATATTCTCTCTCTTCATCTTCTGTTAAAGTTACAAAGTAAGGAAAATATTTATAATTAGTTAAAAATCCTCCTTTAATAGCATCATCTAATGAAAACTGAAAAATAACTTTTCCTAGATACTTTTCAATAACTTCATTTCCTTTTTGATCTCCTTGCCTATCAGGAGTTGCTGACAAACCTAGTCTTATCGAATTTTTTTTCAACTCATCTCTCTCTAAAAACTCTTCAAAGCTAAAACTTCCAATATTATGACACTCATCTACAATAATCATCATCTCTTTTTTTACTCTTTTTAAAGCTCTTAAAAAAGATGCGTTTTGTAATGTTTTATTTGTTACAACTGCAACTGTAACATCTATCTGGTCTTCGTTTAATAAAAAGATTTTAGCATTTATTTGATCTTTCCAATTTTTGTTTTCTGAATTACAAATAACTGATTTTACTCCAAATGCCTTAATTTCTTCAGCCCATTGTCTAACTAGAAACGTTTGTGGACACACAACTACAAAGAACATCCTTTTGTCTTTTGATATCTCTGTCATTATATTTAATGCTGTAAGTGTTTTTCCACTTCCTGTTGCCATCTCTAATATCCCTTTTAACTGATTATTTTTCCAACTTTCAAAAGCATTTTTTTGATACTCTCTCACACTGAACCATTCTGGCTTTACTAATCCATTTAATCTATTTTTCTCAAATTTTCTGTTTAATATAACACTTACTTCTTCATTCGTTGGAGCTCTCGAGATTATTTTTTTTTTAATTGCCTCATCTATATCAATAACTTCTATTTTATTTGTCTTATTTCCCCATAGTTTTTCAAAATCTATCTCTTTATTCTCTATTCTTTCTAAATCTTTTTTTCCATCAGATGAAGAATAAACATCTATCGATTCAAAGTTTCTACTCATCCCACCTATGGTTTCGTTAACAGAACCAGAAAAAGCTATTTTATTCCCTTCTGAATCTTTAAATATCCCAAACTTTTCATGATAAATTCCAATATAATCTTTTTGATACGCAATTTTTATTTGAAGTATATCTTTACTAACTAACCATGAAAATATTTTAGTTGTATCTTCTTCTTTCCCTGAGTAAAATTTTTGGAGCTCTTCCTCTATTTTCAGATTAACAATTTCTTTATTATGTAAAGTTTTAAGAGTTAAGATATCTTTTTCTGAAAGTTGTGGAGATGTAACCACTCTCATTATTCCATTATTTTTTATAAGATTTTCTACTCCTTCTAATAATAGATATAAACTATCACTCGTAAAATATCCTACAGCTCTATCATATGAAATAGAATTTTTTAAACATTTTTCTAAAAAATCACAATATATGTTGTCTGTATCACTTCTATAAGAGGTTTTCAAATCTAACTCTTTAAATAAATTCACTTAACTTCTCCTTTTTTAGAATAATATATCTGCAATATTTTGATCCAACTCTATTACTTTTGAATTTTCAGATTTTTTTTCAATTTCGTGTTTTAATATTTTATTTTCGGTATATTTATCAATAACTAACTCTGTAATCTTGTTGTTTATACCTATTTTATTTTTCTCAGACTCAAACTTCTTTATAACCTCATATAACTCCGAATAATTTCTCCTAATCGTTGCATATTGACTATCTGATATCATCAAATCTCTTTCTTCATATTTCCATAAAGTAAAAATTGCTTTTTGAAGATAATCTTTCACTTTAAACTCTTGAGCTATCTGATAAAATCTATACCAATCCTTTGCTGTATAAGATTCTATATCAAATTCTTCTCGTTCAAATTTATTTTCATCTTCTGCATTTATTTTCTCTTCACTCTCTTTAGTACTTTCTACATCTTCTTTTACCAATGAGAACTCTTGTGAATAAATATCATTCATTAATCCTTCATAAAAATCTTCTATTTTCTCTAAACTCATAGTTGTTAAAGGTAGTTTCAATTTTAAACGAGTTATAATATTGCTAAAATCTCTATCTTTAAGAGATTTTAAAACTCCTCTTTTCTTACCTTCTAAATACATCTCTTTAAAATCATTTCCATTAAAGGTTTTTAATAACTCTGTTAAATTATCCTTATATTCCAAAAACTTATCTTTATCTGCCCATCTACTTAAAAGATTTTGTTTGTTAGTTTCAACTAATTTATCTGCCTTTTTTTCGTCTACCATATGTATTTCTAAATTTATATTTTGCTCATCATCTTTTGTTATTTCAGTTTCTTTTGGAGTCAAATCTTTTATCTCTTTTGATATTGATGACTTTACTTCTTTCAAGCTGAAATTTAAATTCTCTACCTCTTGATATAACGAATCTCTCTCTTTAGATAATTTTTCTTTCTCCAACTTTTCCAACTCTAGCTTTTCTAACTCTTTTTTCAGTTTCAATTCGTAATTACTTGTCAAATCTTTTACTTTTAACTCTTCTACTTTTAATTTATCCGATAACTCTTTTATCTCCTCTGACATTGATAGTTTTACTTCTTTCAACTTACTATTAAAACTCTCTATTTCTTGAATTAATGAATCCCTCTCTCTAGCTAATCTCTCTTTTTCCTGATTTTCTTTAGTTCTTACCTCTCTTAAATACAACAACTCTTTTTCTACTTTATTCAGCAAATCAACTATTGAATTCTCTTTCTTTAAATTCATTTTAGTATTATTTACACCATATTTCTTCACTTCAAATTTTGTTATAACTTCACGTAATTCAAAATAATTTTTTAAAATTACACCATACTGGCTATCAGATATTTTTAAATTTGTTGCTTTATATCTCCATAATACGAATAAATCTTTTACAATATTTTCTTTTACTTTTAATGCTTTAGCTATTTCATACAGTTTATACCAGTCATCTTTCGTATAAGATTTTATATTCCACTCTTCCATTTTAACTTGCTCTTCATTTATAATAAGCGAATTCAATTTTGATTGAGTTGTTTGTATTTCATTTTTTTGTTTGTCCAATTCTATTTTTAATTTTTTATCTAATTCTGTTGTTTCTTTTAACAATTTATCTTTTATTCTTAACTCTTCTAAATTTTTAATTTCTAATTTTTTTCTCAAATCTTCACTTTTAATTAATTTCTGGTTTAAATTCTTTAATTCTTCAGATAATGAATCTTTCTGCTTAGATAATATTTCTTTTTCTTGGTTATTGATAGCTTTGACTCTTCTTAAATCTATCAATTCTTTTTCTATTTTAGTAAACATAATAAGTTTATTTCTTAAAACCTCTGACTCTTTCAACACATTAATTTTCTTTAGTTTTTCTTGCTCTAGCTTTTCTAACTCTTTTTTCAATTTTAATTCATAGCTAGCAGTCAAATCTTTTATCTTTAACTCTTCTAATTTTAACTTCTCTAGTAACTCTAACAGCTCTTCCTGCTTTGCTTCTTTCAAATTATAATTTAAATTTTTTAACTCTTCTAATTTTGTTAACTTATCTTTTAAACTTAATATTTCTTTTGATAGATTTTCTTTAGCTGACTTTTCTAAAAGTAAACTCTTTTGGAGGTCTACTTTCTGTCTTTCAAAATTTTTTTGAATCTCTTTAGTTTTTATATATAACTCATTTTTCTCTTTCTCTATGCTTTCAATCTTTAGTTTAAATTTTTCTGTTTCTTCTGAAAAATATTTAGAATATTCATTTTGAAGTTCTAAAATCTTTTTTTCTAATTTTTCTTCTTCTAATTTCAATTTTGCTTTAAAACGTTTTTGATATTCATCAGAATAAGCAGCTTCTAGTTTTGGAAATTCTGCTTTTAAAACTGATATCTCTTTTTCAAACTCTACTTTTTCATTTTTTAATTCTTTAACCAAATCCATTTCAACAATGATTTTATTCGTATACTCATCTTTTAAATTTTCATTTCTTTTTCTTTCTTCAATTAAACTCTTTTCTAATTCCTTATTTTTTTGAAGAGAAATAATATTTGTTTTTAAAAGTTCATTATAAAGAAATTCCTTTTCTATTAAATCCATTTTTAAACGTTCTATTTCTCTCTCTAACTCTTCATCTTTAAATATACTTTTAATTTTATTTAACATAACCTCTCCTAAAATAAACTATCCAAAGTTTCTCTTAACACTTCTAAATTTTCATCATTATTAAAGTAACTTACTGAAAACCTAAGTGTTCCTCCATCCTGAGTTCCTATATGATGATGAGCAAGCGGTGCACAATGCATCCCTCTCCTTGTTATAATCTCGTTGTCATTCATAATCTCTTCTAACTCTTGAGGTGAGTAATCAAAAGCAGTTATCGATAAAACTCCTATATTATTCTCTTTTTCTGAGTATATTTTTATATCATATGAATACTCCTCTAAAAGATCATATAAATTTTTGAAATTATTCTCTTTTTTTGATCTTATATTTTCTATTCCTATCTCTATCAATTCATCTGTTGCTATTTTAAGTCCTATCATCCCTAAAATATTTGGACTTCCAGCTTCAAATCTTTCAGGTAACTCCTCTGGCATTTCTTCATCTTCAGATTTAAATCCTGTTCCACCATATAATAGAGGATTTAGAGAAATTTTTTTATTATAAATATATCCTCCTATTCCTGAAGGACCATATAAATTTTTATGACCTGCAAATACTATAAAATCTGCCAATCCAGAAATCTCAGAAAAATCTAAAACACCTCCTGTTTGACTTGCATCTAAAACTGTAATTGCATTATAAATTTTTCCAGCCTCAAAAATATCACGAACAGGTAAAATGTTTCCAAAAACATTGGAAGCATGATTAAGTATAATCAGATCTGGTTTTTGAGACATAAATTGTAATTTCATATCTTCAATATCTAATTCAAATTTTTTAAATTTTAAAATTTTTAATTCTATATTTTTTTCTTTTGATATTTTTTTTATAGCTCTATAAATTGAGTTGTGTTCGAAAGGTGAAATATAAATTGTTTTTATATTGTTATAATTTAGTCCGAATATTATCTCATTACATGAAAATGTTGATGAAGAATTTAATATAACTTCATTTTTTGTTGAGAATATTTTTTTTATGTTATCTATTAAATTTTCCTTTATAACTCTGGCATTTCTACTTTTATCTGAATTATTTCTACTAAAATTAATCCCTACTTCTCTATATAGTTTCATAGTTTCTTCATAAACACTACTAAATTTAGGATATGTTGTTGATGCATTATCATAATAAATCATCGTTTTCTCCTTCTCAATAAAAAAAGACTGATCCCAATAAAATCAGCCATTTTTATTAACTATTTAATTTCTTTCTGCGTAATTTTATTTTTATAAAATATTTTTACTATTATCCTAGCATATTTATTATTTTTTAACTACTTGAAATTTTTTTATTTTTTTTTAAAAAAACTTCAAGAAGTCAAAAAAATGTTCTATTTTAGAAAAAATATTTTTATATATCTTTTATATTAATTTTATTAATTATAGTTAATAATCAAAATCAAATAAAAAAGTAGCTTAATTTTTCTTGACTAAAAAATTTCGATATGATATTATTACGCTAATAAATTTTTATAGGAGGCGAAAATATGTTAAGGACAACTTTAATAAGGAAATTTAATATTTTTTATATCAATTTAATAACGACCTTATTTTGTATGTCTAAAATATATTTATTTACTCGTCTTAAGAAAATTTTTATTTAATTAATTTTTAGTTTCAAGACGAATTTTTTATTATATTTATATTAATATAACAGACTTACACTTTTTAAGGTATGAGTCTGTTTTTTTATTTACTTTCAAAGGAGGGTTTATCTATGAAAAAGAAAATTATCAAATTATTATTTCTACCTTTATTTTTATTACAAACAAATACCTACGCTCAAGAAAAACTTTATGTTGGTACAGATGCCACTGAATTTCCACCTTTCGAATATATTGAAAATGGTGAAATCAAAGGATTTGATATCGATTTAATTAAAGAGATTGGAAAAATTTTGAATAAAGAAATCGTATTGAAAAACATACAATTTGATGGTCTTATTCCTGCTCTTCAAACTGGAAAATTAGATGCTATTATTGCTGGAATGACGGTTACAGCTGAAAGAAAAAAAAATATTAATTTTTCCAATCCCTACTACACATCAAAACAACTACTAATTGTAAATAAAAATAGTACTTTAAGTACTCTTGAAAGCTTAAAAGGGCATAAAGTTGGTGTGGTATTAGGATGTACTGGTGATGTTATTGCTACTGAAATGGGCAACTCTATAACCCTTTATAGATACAATACAACTTCAGAATCTATAATGGCTTTAAATGCTAATAAAATAGATGCTGTAATTTTAGATTCTGAACCTGCTAAAAATTTTGTTAAAAATAATTCCAATTTAAAATATATTGATAACGAATTAGCAAAAGAGGACTACGCTATTGCTGTTGGAAAACAAAATCTGACTCTTGTAAAGAACATAAATACAGCTTTAGAAACTCTAAAATCAAATGGAACTTTTAAGAAATTAAATAAAAAATATTTTATAGAAAATTAATTCAGGAGGATATTATGTTCAAAAATGTAATTGTTAGAAAACCAAGTAAAACTATATGTGACGGTATTACCTCTTCTCCAGAGTTAGGAGCCCCAAACTATTCACTTGCTTTAAAGCAACATTCTAACTATATAAAAGCTTTAAAATCATGTGGAGTCAATATAATTGAATTGGAAGCTTTAGAAAAATTTCCTGATTCTTGTTTTGTTGAAGATACTGCTGTTCTAACCAAAAAATGTGCAATCGTAAGTAATCCTGGTGCTAAATCTAGAAATAAAGAGATTCAATATATTATTCCTGCTCTTAAACAATTTTATTCAGATGAAAATATTGAATATATAAAATTTCCTGGAACATTAGAAGGTGGAGATGTTATGATGGTTGGAGATCACTTTTATATTGGAAAATCAGCAAGAACGAATAAAGAGGGAATTAATCAATTCATCTCTATATTAAATAGATATGGCTTATCTGGTTCTGAAGTTACTTTAGATGAAGTTTTACATTTAAAAACTGGTGTTAATTATATTGAAAATAATAATCTACTTGTTTCAGGAGAGTTTATAAATAAAAAAGAGTTTGAAAAGTTCAACAAAATTATTGTTGATATAAATGAAGCTTATGCTGCAAACTGTATATGGGTAAATGGAACAATCATAGTTCCTGAAGGTTATCCACAAATTGAAAAAGCTATTCAAAAGTTGAATTATAAAATTATCACTGTCGATACTTCTGAATTTAAAAAGATTGATGGTGGCCTTAGCTGTCTCTCTTTAAGATTTTAAATAAAAAAGGAGGTTAGAAAACTCTAACCTCCAAATATATTAACATAACGATTTTTTAGAATCCATTTTCGTAGCTAAATATAGGAATGGTGTATCCATAGCTGCTACTATCCATTTTAAAATATATGTACTTAAGAATATCTCAAACATAACTGAAACTGGGAATACTCCTATAAATGCAAATGTCGTAAATAAAATGTTATCTACTAACTGACTTATCATTGTACTTCCATTGTTTCTAATCCATAAATGGTTAGGGAATTTCTCTTTTAACTTTTTATATAGATAGATATCTATATTTTGTGAAATAGCGTAAGATACTAATCCAACTATCATAAATCTAGGGAACAATCCAAAAATAGATTTTAAATTACCAAATGTTTCCACTCCATCAACTTCTGGTGTAAACATAAGTGCAAAGTTTATCATTAAAGCTACAACTATATTTGTAAAGAATCCAATCCATATAGCTTTCTTCGCATCCTCTTCCCCATACTTCTCTGAAAGAATATCTGTAACAAGGAAAGCACTTGCATAAGGAATATTTCCTAAAGAAGCGTGCAATCCGAATAACTTAACTAAAATCATAACCTCAACATTGGCTATAAACATAGATATTGGAATCCAAACAAATAATCCAACTTTACCAAAACACTTATATGCTCCTAAAACTGTTATAAAACTTACTAATAATTTTATTGCCCATAATACTTCATTTCTTAATAATATATCTGCCATATTCATCTTAATACCCCTTTAACACGATCTCTGTATCTTTTATATTTTCTGGAAAAACTCTTTTGAAAAATAAGTTAAAGAACTCTTTTTCATCTACTTCAGTGTTTATAAATACATTTGGAACTCTTCTATAGAAATCTCCAATGTCTATTAAACTCTGACCCATAGCAGGTCCATCTTGGACACATTCTAAATGCGTCAAAACTCCCTTACATAACTCTGGTTTTATAAAATATGCCACTGCTAAAGGATCGTTTATAACACATCCTAAAGTTCTCTCTTGCATCCAGTGGAAATCCACATAAAATCCTGTTACATCATAGATAAACTGTGCTACATCATTTTTCATCTGTCTTAGATACTCTCTGTAATTCGGTGTTAAAACTATCTTTCTAGTTACATCTAGAGGTATTAGCTCTATCGCCTTATCAACATTTTCAAAAACTACGTTTACCGATTGAGGGTCAACCCAATAGTTAAACTCTGCCACTTGTGAACAGTTGCCATTCGTTCTAAAAGCTCCACCCATAGAAACTATTCTTTCAGCTTTTTTCAAAATGTTTTTCTCTCTCTCCACAGCCTTTGCCAAATTTGTCATTGGTCCTAAAGCTATAATCGATACATCATCACTATTCTTTAAAGTCTGAATTAAATAATCCACAGCTCCTAATTGTATAGCTCCTTCTGGAATCTCTATCATAGGTAAAACTTCACCTAATCCATCCTCTCCATGTGTATCTTGGGCTGTAACAAGCTCTCTTTTTAAAGGCTTATTATCTCCTAAATAGATTGGAATATCCACTCTATCCATCAGTTTTAAAACTTTGTAGGCATTTACTCCTCCAAGTTCCACTGGAACATTTCCAGCACAGATTGTAATTCCAACAACATCTAATTCTGGTGATTTTAGAGCTAAAATCAACGCTAACGAGTCATCAATTCCTGGATCACAATCAATAATTACTTTTTTCATAATCTCTCCCTTTCTGGGACCCATAAAACAAAAAAAGGGCAGAATAAACCTAGCCCTTCGCTGGTTTTTTTTACAGATGGATCTCCCAAACATCTTCTTTATTAAATTCGTTCGATAAAAATTATACCATTTTTTTTAGATTTTTACAATTTAATAATGAAATATTTAACTCCATTTACTACAATTGTTTCCTCTTTTTTCTTTCCAATTTTTTCAAACTTACTATGAGTGTATCTTCTTACAAGCTTAGCTGGATAATCTTTTGCTGTTTTCATTGAGATTAACTCGATAGTACTTAAAAGTTCAACTCTATCACTTGAAACTAAGTAATCATCTAATCCGTAAGAGAATAACACTCCTTTATAGTACCCATCAGGTTTTATCATTTTAAAATTAAAATTCTTTCCTGTTTGCTTAACTAGATATTGCCCTAAAGCAGATATTTTATTTTTCATTTTTTACCTCTTTTTCTATATTTCTTTTAACATTTTTTCACAAAACTTTTTTACTTTTAAAATCTCTTCAGATATTTCTAATTCGATATTTTTTATAGATTCATCTTCCTCTTTTAGATGAGTCAAAATAAAATACCCCAAGCCTTTATTTTGATATTTTGGTGTTATAAATAGCTTTTTTACTTTAAAATTCCCTTCACTATCTTTAGCCTCTAAAAATACAGCTCCTATTATCTCATTTTGCAAAACTAAAACTTTTCCAACTGTATTTTCAATAGACTTTTTAAATTCATTCAAACTCTCTTTTCTAGAGTAATTTCTAAATGCATTTCTATTTATATTAAAAAGTGCTTTAAAATCACTTTCAACATAATTTTTTACTTCAAACATTTTTCCTCCTTAATTATTACTATCTTGTAAAATTCTTTCTGGTTTTCCTAAATAATAACCCTGACCATAATTTATTCCGATCTCTCTTAAAAATTCATATTGCTCTTTTCCCTCTATTCCTTCAGCAACAACTTTAAGTTTTAAACTCTTTATCATTTTCGCTAGACCGATATAAACACTTCTTCCTTTATCTGAATCCTCACATATTGTAGATATTAGAGATCTATCAAATTTAACTACATCTATTGGTAATGTTGTCAATAATCCAACTGTTGAATACCCTGCTGTAAAATCATCAATTGATATATATACTCCTCTTTCATTTAGCTTTTTTAATTTTGAAACTACATCTTTAGTATCTGTTAAAAACATACTTTCTGTAATCTCTATTTCTAAATTTTTTCCATCTAAAGAGTATCTTTCTAAAATTTTGAAAATATAACTTACAACATCACTTCTTCTAAACGTCTCTGCTGACATATTAAATGACATTCTAAAATCCTCATCAACTTGTTTTTTTATCAAAAGTTTTTTAGTTTCTTTAACTGCGTGCTCAGCTATTTTATAATCTATCTTATAAATCATTCCAAGCTCTTCTGCAACAGGAATAAATTCAACTGGTGAAACTAAACCTAACTCTGAGTTTTTCCATCTAGTTAAAGCTTCTGCTCCTATCAATTTACCTGTATTCAAATCATATTTTCCTTGAAATACAGGATAAAACTCTCTATCAAAACCTTTTTTCAAAAGTATTTCCATTTTTTTTCTTCTTACATTTTTATTTATAAACTCTTCTGTCGCTTCTTCAAACCACTCTTTTTTCTCTCTTTTAGCAAAATACATCGCCATATCTGCATATTTAAAAGCTTCCATCATTGATATATTTTCTTTTTTATAATAATAACCCAAACTAAAAGATATATTATATCTCCTAAGCAAAAGAGAATCTATAAATAATTTTTTTAATTTTTTCAACTTTAAATCAATATCTTCTATACAAGTTGAAAAAACATAAAACTCATCTCCTGAGATTCTAAATGTATGCTCTTCATTAAAAACTCTTCTTAAACACTCTCCAACTTCTATTAAAATCTTATCTCCATAATCATGTCCATATGTATCGTTTAATATCTTAAAATTATTCAAATCCAAAAGAATAGCACACCCTTTTAAAGTCTGATTCTTTTTACAAAATTGATTGTACACTCTTCTACTATAAAGCCCTGTCAACTCATCTCTAAGTAGTTCCTTATTTTTTTTCTTATGCTTAAATATTTTTAGAGTTTGATGCATTGCTAAGACAATTAAAAATATACAACTAATAGCTATTAAAGCTATTAAATTTTTATGAACTCTTTTTTCATAGATTTCAATTTTTTTTCTAGTAATCTCAGAATCTTGCATAAATTCATCCATATTGACAAACTCATTTATAGCTTTATTTAATATATCTCTTAAAATAATATTATCTTTACTTAACACAATATTCATTGGCACAACATCTAAAACTTTTATACTATATTTAGATATATCATAGCTACCAGCATTTATAGAAAGTATCGTATTTAGTTTTCTTTTTTTTAAATCTTGATTTATTTTTTCTTCATTATCATAAGGAATAATATCACTGTTTACAAAATATTCTCTAGCTATTTTCTCTTCAATAGAATCTTTTATTACTCCTATCTTTTTATTTTTTTTATTTTGAAGATTCAAATTGGTTATCTCGTATACATTCATATCTGACAGTTTATTTGTAAATAAAAATATTTTTTCTCGCTCTGGAGTTTTAGAAAGAAGCATTACATCAATCTCTTTGGCTAGAAACTTTTGAGTCCATCCTCTCCAATTTGCTCTTCTTAAATCAACTCTTTCGATAACTTGAATACCCATTTTTTCTGAAATATAATTTATTATTCTTGGAGCTATTCCCACATATCTATTTTCTAAAGGTGAATACTCACTAATTTTTTCAATATTACCATAAGCCACTCTTAATACTGGTAACTCATTTAAATATTTTTTCTCCTCTTTTGTTAAAAGACTATTCAATCTACATTTAAATATCTTTTCTTTTCTTTTTTCAAACCAAGTTTTTATTATCAATCCATATTTTTCATCTAAAGCATTATCAACTATCTTTACTAGTTCATGGTGCTCTTTTATAAAACCTAAAGAAGCATTCGGCAATCTACCTATTTTTAATTTATTTTTTTCACCTATAGTATTCAAATCTGAATCTACATAAGAATATGGTCTATCATCTCCTATATCAGATATCGGAATATATTCTAAATGAATTTCATTTTTATCTATAAATCTTTCTAAAAATTTTTCATATATACTTTCTCTAGTCACATAGACTTTTAATCCATCTAAATCACCTATTGTATCTATCTTTTTATCTCTAGAAACAATTACTAAATTTTCTTCTATAATTCCTTGAGTGAATAAAGCATAGTTCTTTCTATCCTCTGACGGTGTTAAGTAACCTACTATATCTAAATCACCATTTTTAAATTTGCTATGATTTTCATCCCACTCTCTTTTTTCTAAAATTATATTTAAATCTAAATAATCTCTAAACATCTCTTCAATTATATCGTTTAAAGATATTCCATCAATTTTTTCTGATGCAAAATAGTTTTTTTGAACTATTCCCATCTTAAATGTTTTTTCTCTAATTTTTTCAAGATACTCTATTTCTTGTCTATTTTTCGGTATATATTTCTCTGTTGAAAACAACATACTAAAATTTATTAAGAAAATAATAAGTATTCTTATTCCTCTCATCCATCCCCCTAAATTGCACACATAAAAACAAATCTCTAATCATTTCCCATCAAATTCAATCATTTTTTTTCATAATAAAATAGTTTTCTATAAATTATAGCTCGAATTCCATTTTTTTTCTAGGAAAAATTGCTTTTTTTTTCGAATTTTTATTCTAATATATTCTAAGATTCACTTTTTTTTGTTTTTATTGGTTTTATATCAGTTTTTTAATTTCTAATATATAGTTTTTTATGGTTTTACCTTTCTTTTACCTTTTCTTTATTTTCTCTTTACATAAATAAAGTATAATCATTTTATAAAATAAACTATGGGGTGATTTAAATGATTAATAAAAAAATAATTGGTTCACTACTTTTTGCAGGACTTTTAGTTGGATGTGGAAGTTCTGAGAAACCTACTGCTACTAACAATAAAAGCAAAGAGATAACAGTTTATACAGCTTTAGAAAACGAGCAAATACCAGAATATTTAACATCTTTCAAAAAGCAATATCCTGATATAAAGTTAAATATCGTTAGAGAATCTACTGGTGTTATAGTCTCTAGAGTTTTAGCAGAGAAAAACAATCCTCAAGCTGACGTTATATGGGGAACTGCAGCAACTGGATTATTGGTTTTAGATGAAGCTAATCTTTTAAAAGCATACTCACCTAAAGATATAGAAAAAATAAACACAAAATTCAGAGACAACAGTGGAAAAGATCCTAAATGGGTTGGTAATAACGCTTGGATGACAGCAATCTCTGTAAATACTATAGAAATGAAAAAACTTGGAATAGAGGAACCTAAAAACTTCGCCGACCTTCTAAAACCTGAATATAGAGGATTAATCTCTATGCCAAATCCAGCTTCATCTGGAACTGGATTCTTAACTGTTTCTGCTTTAGTTCAACTTTTAGGAGAGGAACAAGCTTGGCAGTATATGGCTGACCTAGATAAAAACATGGGAGTTTATACTCATTCTGGTTCAAAACCTGCAAAAACAGCAGCTTCAGGAGAATATCCAATTGGAATCTCTTATGGATACCCTGGAATTAAAATTAAAAATGAAGGAGCACCTATAAATGTTTACTTCCCTTCAGAAGGATCAGGTTGGGATTCAGAAGCAAACGCTCTTATAAATAAAAAGGATATAAAAGATGAAGCAAAAATCTTCCTAGACTGGGCTATATCTGAAGAAGCAATGGCTATGTATGCTAAATCATATGCAATCGTTTCAAGAGAGATGGACGTTAAACCTCCAAAAGGTTTCCCTGAAAATCCAATATCTCAACTTATTGCAAATGACTTCTCTTGGGCTGCGGCTAACAAAGATCGTATTCTTTCGAATTGGGAAGCTAAGTTTGGTTCAAAAACAGAAAAAAACTAATACTTATTTGAACTAGCTACAGAGAAATCTGTAGCTTTTATTTTTTAACAAAATCTTAACCTTTGTTTTACTCGTGTTTTACTTGGTTTTAATTTGTTTTTAACTCTAATATAGTATTATAACTGTAGATGATGAAAGAGGGAGGAATTAATGAGTTATTTAAAAATAAAAAATATTGAAAAAACTTTCGGTAAATTCAAAGCATTAAACAATATAGATTTCGAAATAGAAAGAGGGGAGTTTATCTGTTTCTTAGGACCATCTGGTTGTGGTAAAACAACACTACTTAGAATAATTGCTGGTCTTGAAACTGTTGATAGCGGCGAGATTTTCTTAAAGGATGAGAACATCACAAAGAAACACCCATCAAAAAGAAATATGTCAATCGTATTCCAATCATATGCTCTTTTCCCTAACTTAACAGTTGGTGAAAATATAGCTTACGGAATGAAAAACAAAAAAATACCAAAAGATATAATTAGAAAAAAGGTAGATGAATCTCTTGAGCTTGTTGGTTTAAGAGGACAAGAAAACAAATATCCAAATGAACTTTCAGGGGGGCAACAACAAAGAGTAGCTCTTGCTAGAGCAATATCTTACTCGCCAGATATACTTCTACTAGATGAACCACTTTCAGCACTTGATGCTAAAGTTAGAGAAAAACTTAGAAATGATATAAAAGATCTTCAGAAAAAACTTGGAATCACAACTATTATGGTTACTCATGACCAAGAGGAAGCTCTTTCTATGTCAGATAGAATAATTGTTATGGATAATGCTAAGGTTGTTCAAGTTGGAACGCCTCAAGATATCTATGAAAAACCAGCTAATAACTTTATTGGGGATTTCATAGGAAAAGTTAATAAGTTTGAGATTAATGGAAAAAAAGTTATGGCAAGACCCGAGGATATCTCGTTAGCGGATGAGCATACTGAAAACTTCTTTATGGGAACATTGGAATCGTGGGAGTATATGGGGTCATACTACAGATTAAAAGTTAATAAAAAGAACTACATAATCGAAGTTGATATCTGTAGAAATAAAATTGCTCATATACCTTTAAAGAAAGACCAGCATATATTCCTTAAAGTTGAAAGAACTTTAGGAGGCGAAGTTGAATGGAGTTAGTTTTTAAAAAATCTGAAAAACTACTTTCTGAAAAAGTCAGAGATATAATTGTTTGGGCAATCGTAGCATTTTTCATTGTTACATTAGCCTTTCCTCTGATTACTTTAAGCATAAAAGCGACAGAGGATAATGCTGGAAACTTTATTGGATTACAAAACTTTGTGCAGTACCTTACTAGCCCAGGCGTAATGGCTTCATTCTTTAATACAGTTAAAATTGCTAGTTTAACTATGATTATAACTTTAGTTTTGGGATTTGGTTACTCTTACGGAATGGCTAGAAGTAATATAAAAGGAAAGACAATTCTAAGATTTCTAATCCTTCTACCTATATTTGCTCCGACTATGTTACATGGAATTTCACTTGTATATCTTTTCGGAAGAATGGGAGTTATTACAACTGGTTTCTTTGGAAACTTTCCAGCTATAGCAACTGATATAAATCTTTACGGTCCTACTGGAATCGTAATAAGTGAGGTAATCTATACTCTACCTCAAGCTTACTTGATTATATCAATGGCATTACAAAACAGTGACTACAGACTTTATGAAGCTGCGAAAACTCTTGGAACAAGTAAATTAAAACAGTTCTTCACTATAACTTTACCATCTTGTAAATATGCAGTGTTCTCTACTGCGACAGTTTCATTCATTCTTGCTTTCACAGATTTTGGAGCTCCAAAAGTTGTTGGTGGAAACTACAATGTTTTAGCTACAGATATCTATAAGCAAGTAATTGGACAACAAAACTTAGGAAGAGGAGCAGTTGTAAGTATACTTTTACTTATCCCAGCGGTGATATCTTTCTTCTTTGAAAAATCTTTAGAAAAAAAACAAAGAGATACCTTCAATGCAAAGTCGATGAACTACAGAATTGAAAGCTCTACTGGAAGAGATATCTTCTTCTACTGTTTCTGTTGGTTAATTGGTCTTAGTGTTTTAGGACTTTTCATCACAGCAGCAGTTGCATCTTTCGTTAAAATGTGGCCTTATAATTTTGAGCTTACATTGAACAACTATAAATTCTTTGACTTTAACGGTGGAGCTTTCCACTTCTATAAAAACTCGGTAACTATCGCACTGCTTTCAGCTCTATTTGGAACAGCTATAGCATACCTTGGAGCATATATCTGTTTAAAGACTGAGAGTTTAACTAAGCTAAGAAATGTTATCAAATTCTTTGCTATCGTACCTTTAGCTCTTCCCGGAATGGTTTTAGGTTTAGGTTATATCTTCTTCTTCAATATGGATTATATAAGAGTTCCACTACTTGGTTGGGTAGGTAACCCATTCAATAGTATCTACGGAACACTTTGGATTTTAGTTCTTGTAAACATTGTACACTTTTTCTCAGTTGCTTTTATGACAGCATCAACATCTTTGAAAAAGTTGGATAAAGAGTTTGAAATTGTATCTCTATCTATGGGTGTACCTTGGTATAAAACATTCTTCAATGTTACTCTACCACTTACTAAGCACACTATCGGTGAGATTTTTATATACTACTTCGTTAACTGTATGACTACAGTTTCAGCAGCAGTTTTCCTATACACATCAAAAACTACTCTTGCTTCTATAGCAATGGTAAACCTTGATGAAGTTGGAGATCAAGCTAAAGCAGCAGCAATGGGAATCCTAATTGTTGGGACGAACCTTTTAGTAAAAGCAATATATGAATTAATAAAAAAAAGATACTTTGGGAGGAATAAATAATGAAAAGAGAGATTAAAGCAGTTATATTTGATTGGGCAGGTACTACAGTAGACTATGGATGTTTCGCACCACTTGATGTTTTCGTTCAAGTATTTAAAGAAAATGGAATCGAAATCACTTATGAAGAAGCTAGAAAACCTATGGGAATGTTAAAAATAGATCACATTAAAGCATTATTAAAAATGGAGAGAATACATGCTTTATGGTTAAAGAAATTTAATAGAGAATACACAATGGATGATATCAACTCTTTATACGAAAGATTTGAAGAGGTTCTATTCGCTTCTTTAGAAAACTTTGCAGAACCAGTTCCTGGAATGTTAGAACTTCAAGCTGAATTAAGAGCTAGAAAAATTAAAATTGGAAGTACTACAGGATATACAAAAGAGATGTTAGATATCGTTGCTCCAAAAGCAAAAGAGTTTGGTTACTGTCCTGACTTTAGAATCACATCAACTGAGGTTCCTGCAGGGAGACCACATCCATATATGATTTTCCAAAATATGATAACTTTAGCAATTCCAAGTAGACACTCTGTTATAAAAATTGGAGATACTACTGTTGATATGAAAGAGGGAAAAAATGCTGGAGTTTGGGCTGTTGGAATCTTAAAAGGTGGAAGTGAATTAGGTCTTTCTAAAGATGAAGTAGAATCTATGGATAGTACTGAATTAAAAAAATTGATGGATGCTGCTGCAAAAAGATTATACGCAGCTGGAGCTGACTATATTGTTGAAGAAGTTGGAGACTTACCACATATAATTGATGTTATAAACGCTAGAATGAACGCTGAAGAGGTTATCTAATGAATAAAATTACATCTGAAGGAGATATCAATACCTCTCAGAACCGTAAAAAGTGGCAAGAAAAAAATATAGACTTTGAAACTAACAATGTTCTTAGAGATGATGAAGAGATTTTTCTTCATCAATCTCTTTCAACACCATGCTTAAATGTTTTAAAAAAATCAAAAGGGATATACTTAGAGGATATCTCTGGAAAAATATATATGGATTTTCATGGAAATAATGTCCACCAAGTTGGATTTGGAAATGAAGATGTAAAAAAAGCTATCATCAATGAGATGGAAACTCTTCCATTCTCGCCAAGAAGATATACGAATAACTCAGCTATAACTTTGGCTCAAAAGCTTGCTGATAAAACAAATGGTGTTTTAAATAAAGTTCTGTTCTCACCAGGTGCAACATCTTCTATCGGAATGGCTATGAAACTAGCAAGACTTGTAACTAAAAAAGATGGTTTCCTTTCTTTCTGGGACTCTTTTCATGGAGCATCTATTGATGCAATCTCTTTAGGTGGAACAGCACATTTTAGAAATGGTATCGGTGGACTTTTAGCTGGATGTGAGCATCTAGTTCCATATAACTCTTACAGGCCTATGTTTGATGAGGATACTTTTTTAAACATCTTAGATTACACTTTAGAAAAGCATGGAGATATCGCAGCATTTTTTATGGAAACAATCAGAAATACAGAGGTAGAAATTCCTTCATACAAACTTATGAGAGGAATAAGAGATATCTGTTCTAAACACAATACTCTTTTAGTTTTAGATGAAACTGCTATAGCTATGGGTAGAACAGGAAAGTTCTTTGCCTTTGAACACTACGATATCGAGCCTGACATGGTTGTTATTGGAAAAGGACTTGGAGGAGGTATATTCCCAATCTCAGCTCTTTTGACAAAAGATGAGTTCAACATTGGACAATACACATCTTTAGGACACTACACTCATGAAAAATCATCAGTTGGATGTGCTGCTGCTAATGCCGCAATCGATTTTATTGATAGCAATAAGATTTTAGAAAAAACATCTGAGATGGAGAAATTCCTTTTAGAAAAATTAAACACGCTGAAAGATAGATATGAGATTATTGGTGATGTGAGAGCAATTGGATTGCTATTTGCAGTAGAGCTTGTTAGAGATAGAAGCACTAAAGAGAAAGCTGACTCTGAAGCCGATAGAATACTTTATAGTTGCCTTCACTCTGGGCTTAGCTTTAAAGTTTCTGGTGGAATTTTAACTCTATCACCACCACTTATTATAGAAAAACCTGAATTGGAAAAAGCTCTAGAGATTCTTGAAGAGAGCATAAAAATTGAAAATACAAAACTTTTTGGAGGAAATAACAATGAATAACAACAATTTAACAGATAGACCATACATCCTTTTAACACCAGGACCATTAACGACATCTTCTGGAGTTAGATCAGCTATGCTTAAAGACTGGTGTACTTGGGATAACGAATACAACTCTTTAGTTCAAGATATGAGAAAAAGAGTTTTAGATGTAGCTGAAGCTGGAGATGACTACACTATGATTCCTATGCAAGGAAGCGGAACTTTCTCTGTTGAGGCTGTTTTAACTTCAACTGTTGGAGATAATGAAAAGATTTTAATTCTTTCTAACGGTGCTTATGGAGACAGAATGAAAACTATCTGTGATGTAGCTAGAGTTAAAAATGCTATCTATAAAATTGAGCAAACTGAAACTTATGATTTAGCACACTTAGAGGCTATTTTAAAAGAGGATACAGAGATTACTCATGTTGCTGTTGTTCACTGTGAAACTACATCAGGAATCTTAAACCCAATTAAAGAGATTGGAGAGATTGTAAAAAAATACAACAAGACTTTCATCGTAGATGCTATGTCAAGTTTCGGTGGAATTCATTTTAATGTACCTGAGCACAAAATTGATTTCCTAATCAGTTCAGCTAACAAATGTATTCAAGGTGTTCCTGGGTTTGGATTTATCGTAGCTAAAAAATCTGAGCTATTAAAGTGTGAAGGAAAAGCTCGTTCTCACTCTTTAGATATCTTTGACCAATGGAAAGTTATGGAAAGTGGAAATGGAAAATGGAGATTCACTTCACCAACTCACGTTGTTAGAGCATTCTATCAAGCTCTATTAGAATTAGAGGCTGAAGGAGGAGTAAAAGCTAGAGAGGCAAGATATAAAGAGAACCAAGATAAACTTGTTAAAGGAATGGCTGATTTAGGATTTGATGCTATTATATCTTTAGACCAACAATCACCTATTATAACTACATTCTATGCTCCTAATCACCCTGAGTATAAGTTTGAAACTTTCTATTCAAAGCTAAAAGAGCACGGATTTGTTATCTACCCTGGTAAGTTAACTAAAGAGGAAAGCTTTAGAATTGGAAATATCGGAGAGGTTTACTCAACAGATATCGAAACTTTAATTGACTCTATCCAAAAATCTATGTTCTGGAGATAAGCTTATGCTGATGAATCAACGTAGACAACATATTTTAGAGGAATTAAATCAAAAGAATATCGTTTATGTAAAAGAGTTATCAGAAAAATACAGTGTCACTATGGAAACTATTCGAAAAGATTTAGAGGATATTGTAGCTGAAAATATGGATATACAAAAAGTTTATGGGGGAGCTATTAAAAGCTCCTCTGTAGATGAAAGTTACTCTATAAGAGAGGAGCTTTTCTCGACTGAGAAAGATCTGCTTGGAAAAAAAGCTGCTGATCTTATTCAAGATGGTGATTGTATCTTTTTAGATGCTGGAACTACTGTTACAAAACTTATTCCTCATTTAAAAACTAAAAAAAATCTAAAAATTGTAACTGTTTCTTTAGCAGCACTTATTGAGTTTACTAAAATTTTTAGTAACACAGAAAACACTCATAGAATTTTCTTTATGGGTGGAGAGGTAAAATTTAATCTTCTTTCAACTTCTGGAACAAAAGTTGCACTATCAATTGGAGATTATTTCTTCAATAAAGCTTTTTTAACTTTAGATGGTGTATCTCTTGAAAAAGGTATCACATCTCACAACTGTGATGAGGCACATGTGACAGCAGAAGTTTTAAAACACTGTTCTGAAAATATTTTTATGATTACAGAGGAAAAGTTTAACTCTACAAAGTTTTACAAAGTTTGTAATCTAGATTCTGTCGATACAATAATTGCTAGTAATCCCGAGCATGATTTTCTAAAGAAAATTTCTAAAAACTTTAATGTCAAAATCTATTAAATTTCTCAATAACTTTTACATAATTTGTAGAAGTTATTTTTTTATTATATTTAAAAAATAAAAAAAAGATGTATCTCTACATCTTAAAATTTTCTATTGGTGCGTCATACTGGGCTCGAACCAGTGACAACACGATTAAAAGTCGTGTGCTCTACCATCTGAGCTAATGACGC
>NZ_JTLI01000002.1 GCF_000799075.1 Cetobacterium sp. ZOR0034 | reverse complement strand
GAAGTTAAGCCCATAAACGCTGAAAGTACTTGGGGGGCAGCCCCCTGGGAGGATAGGAAGTTGCCAATCTTTTTTTTATACCCAAAAATTGGAGGCCAAGCCATATGTTGAAGCAAAAAAAAGTAAAATTAATATATAATCCTGTATCTGGTGGAGGAAAAATATTAAAAGAATTGGATAAAATTTTTGCAATATATCAAGAATTTGGATACGTGGTAGATATTTTTAGAATATCTAAAGGTTGCAAAAGGGAGAGTATTTTAGAAGAGATAGAAAGTTATGACCATTTTTTAATATCTGGTGGAGATGGGACAATTAATAGCTTTGTAAATATCTTGAAAAGAAACAACATAGAGATTCCAATTGCAATTCTTCCAACAGGGACCGCAAATGATTTTGCAAATGTAATTGGAATGCCAAAAGATATTGAAAAGGCTTGTAAAAAGATTTTAACTAGTCAGCCGAAAGATATAGATTTAGGAAGAATAAATGAAAAGTATTTTATAAATATAGCAAGTATAGGTGTTTTTTCAACAATTTCACAAACTACAGATAGAGCAATGATAAAAACAATGGGAAAGTTAGCTTATGTATTGAACGGAATAAAAGAGATGACAAAAATAAAGAGATTGAAAGTTATATTAGAAAGTAATGAATATACAGCGATAACAGATATTGTATCTATTTTAATTTTTAATGGTAAAAGCGCAGGTAATTTTGAATTAGCATATAACGCGAAGTTAGATGACGGTTATTTTGACATTTTAGTTTTGAAGCCAGATTTTATGATTGATGTTCCAGAGATAAGTGCAGCACTAGCTACAAAAACTCATCTAGAAAAAGATATTCATTCTGTAAAGTATTTTAAAACGAAATCATTAAAAATTGTAGGTGTAGAAAACTATTCGACTGATATAGATGGAGAGACAGGTCCAAAATTACCAGTAGAAATAGAGTGTATTCATAAAGGGTTAAAAGTTTTAGGGATAAGTTAAAAAAAAATTGAAAAGAGTACTAAAAAAATGGTAAAATATTAGAATGAAAATTAAAAAAGGGGATGTAAAAGTGAAAGTGTTTACAGAAGTTCTAATAAATTATTTTCAAAAATTGAATTCTAAACTAATAGATAATAGATTTATAACAGATGTCCAAATGGATAGTAAAAAAGTGACGAAAGGATCGTTATTTATTGCAATAAATAATGGCAATAACTATGTTAGTGAAGCTTTAAAAAATGGAGCTGAATTAGTTATTTGTGACAGAGAAATAGAAGAGTTAAAATATTCAAATGTTATAAAAGTTGAAAATAGTATACAAACTTTACAAGAATTAGCTAAATTATATAGAAAAAAATTGAATCTAAAAGTTATAGCAATAACAGGTAGTGAAGGAAAAACAACAACTAAAGATTTGATCCACGGTATTTTGAAAAAAAAATATAGAGTAAAGAAAACTTTAGGAAATCATAATAATCATATAGGACTACCATATACGATTTTACAATTGAGTAGTGAAGATGAAATAGCTGTTTTAGAAATGGGAATGAGTGATTTAGGAGAGATAGATTTACTTTCGAAAATAGCTCAACCTGATTATGCAGTGATAACTAATATAGGAGATTCTCACTTAGAGTTTTTAAAGAATAGAGATAATGTATTTAAAGCAAAAACAGAGCTTTTAAAATATGTTGATGCAAAAAGAACACTACTTTATGGAGATGACCCTTATTTTAAAACTGTAGAGGGAATAAAAGTAGGGTTTGATAAAAATAATAACTACATTATAAACGAAACAAAAGATTTGTATGAGGGAATGATATTTACTCTAAATGAAGAGAAATATTTTCTACCTTTAAATGGATTATACAATGTTATTAACGCATCGTTTGGAATAGCATTAGGTAAAATGTTTAATATGAGCTATACAGAAATAAAAGAGGCGTTAGAATGCATAGAAATCACAGGAATGAGATTTGAAAAAATAATAAAAGATGGAGTTTTATATATAAATGATGCGTATAATGCTAGTCCGGTTTCAATGAAAATGGCACTACAGGCATTCTCATCATTGCCTTTAAATAAACAGAAGGTTGTCGTATTAGCAGATGCTCTTGAACTGGGAGAAAAAGAGATTGAGTATCATATAGAGGTATTGTCAGAGGCTTTAAAACATAATTTTTATAGAATTTTTATTTACGGAGAAAGAATGAAAAAGGCATCTGAAATCTTAAAAAATGAAGCTATAGAGTCTTTCGATAGTAAAAATGAGATAAAGAATGCTATTCAACAGATAGAAAACGTAGGGGTTTTGTTGAAAGGTTCTAGAGGAATGAAACTAGAAGAAATAATTATATCAAAGGAGTAAGAGGGATGCTATATTTATTGGCCGAATATTTTCCAGTTTTGGAGGGGCTTAAATCTATATATTTAAGAAGTTTTTTAGGGTTTATATTGGCGTTTTTGGTTGTTTTAATAACAGGAAAGCCGTTTATACAGTATTTAAAAATAAAGAAGTTTGGTGAATCAATAAGAGAAGAGGGACCAGTAAGTCATTTTTCAAAAAAAGGAACTCCAACAATGGGTGGAATCTTAATAATATTTGGAACGTTGTTAACTTCAGTTTTAATAGGAGATTTATTTAATAAATTTTTAATACTGATGTTTATAATAACAATTCTATTTAGTAGTATAGGTTTTATAGATGATTATAAAAAATTTACGGTAAATAAAAAAGGGCTTTCTGGAAAGAAAAAATTAATGGGGCAATGTTTTATTGCAATATTAACATGGTACTTCATAAAGGAGTTTGGTCTAACGGGAAATAAGGTTTTAGATTTATCTATTGTTAACCCAATGATTTCAAATAGTAATCTGTATTTAGGTGGCACTTTAATGCTGATATTCATAGCTCTAGTTTTAATGGGAACTTCAAATGCAGTGAATATAACAGATGGATTAGATGGACTAGCAATTATGCCGGTAATTATAGGAGCAACAATATTAGGAATAATAGCGTATTTCACAGGTCATATAGAGTTAAGTAATCACCTTAATTTACACTATATCGCAGGAATAGGTGAGCTCTCAGTATTTTTATCAGCTTTAATAGGAGCTGGATTAGGATTCTTATGGTACAATTTCTATCCTGCTCAAATATTCATGGGAGATACAGGATCTCTTACTTTAGGAGGGATATTAGGAGTTGTAGCAATATTATTAAAACAAGAGTTACTTTTACCAGTGATAGGTGGAGTATTTGTTTTAGAAGCAGTATCAGTTATTCTTCAGGTAGGTTCTTTCAAAATGAGGGGAAAAAGAGTTTTCAAAATGGCTCCAATTCATCATCACTTTGAATTAGCAGGATTGCCAGAGACGAAGGTGACGATGAGGTTTTGGATTGCTGCGTTATTCTTAGGAATGCTAGCTTTAGGAATAGTGAGATTAAGAGGAATACTATAATAAGACCACAGTGAAAATCACTGTGGTTTTTGTCGTTTAAAAATAAGGAGGCTTTATAATATGAAAAAAGCTATAGTTTTTGGGGCTGGAGTAAGTGGAAAAGGCTCGAAAGATACTTTAGAGAGAATGGGATATCAGGTATATTTGATTGATGATAAAATATCTATACCCTCAGAAAAAGGAATGGAAATATTAGATAATGAAGAGATAAGTATTTTTGTAAAAAGTCCAGGAGTGCCTTATACAGATTTAATAAAAAAAGCACTTCATTTAAAAATAGAAGTAATAGATGATATAGAGTTGGGATATAGATATAAAATAGAGAATAATATTTCTGGAAAAATAATAGCAATAACAGGAACAAACGGAAAGACAACAGTTACTTCTAAAATTTCAGAACTTTTAGAAAAAGCAGGTTTTAAAAGTAAAGTATGTGGAAATATAGGATTTTCTTTTAGTGAAACAATAAGTAAAAATCCAGAATTAGATTTTTATGTTTTAGAAGCTAGTTCTTATCAATTAGAAAATATTAAAGAGTTTAAAGCAGATATAGCCTTAATAGTTAACTTAGCACCAGATCATCTGTCTAGATACAGAGATTTAGATCATTATTATGACACAAAGTTTAATATAGGAAAAAATCAAAAGGAAAACGACTGTTTTATAGTAAATACTTTATGTGTAGAAACACTGAAAAGATTAGATAAGATATCAGGCAAGAAAAAATTTGTAGGATTAATTAAAAGTGAACTAAATGAAGAGACTTATGTCGAAGACGGATGGGTAGTTTATCAAGATGAAAAAATATTAGACGAAAAACTAGTTGCACTAAAAGGAAAACATAATTTAGAAAACATGCTATTTATAGTTTGTGTAGGGAAAATATTAGGGATTTCAACAGAGATTATAAGAGAGTTTTTATATTCAACAAAAACATTAGAACATAGAATGGAAAACTTCTTTAGTTATGGAAAAGTTGAATTTATAAATGACTCAAAGGGAACTAATATAGATTCAACAAAGTTTGCAGTAGAAGCTTTCCAGAATCCAATTTTAATTTGTGGTGGATATGATAAAGAGTTAGATTTAACACCTTTAGAAATGTTGATAAAAAATAGAGTAAAAGAGGTATATTTAATTGGAGATATTTCAGATAAACTTGAAGAAGGTTTGAAAAAAATAGATTATCCAGAAGAAAAAATATTTAATCTAAAAACTTTAGATAATGCTTTGAAAGTTTTAAAAAATAGATTGAAAAAAGATGAAGAAACAGTGGTGCTATTTTCACCAGCAACATCGAGTTTTGATCAGTTTAAAAACTTTGAAGAAAGAGGAAGAGTTTTCAAAGAGTTAACAAAAAGTTATTTTAGTTAGGAGAAATTTATGGCAAAAAAAATAATAATAACAACAGGTGGAACAGGAGGACATATATATCCTGCTTTAGCCGTAGGAAAAAAGCTTTTAGATAGAGGAATGGAAGTTTTATTTGTAGGAAGTTCGACAAGAATGGAAAAAGATTTGGTTCCAGAGGAGGGGTTTAGATTTTTAGGAATTGATATATACCCTTTTCAAAATTTTAAGAAAATACACTTAAATATAAAGGCTTTTGCACAAGCTTTTAAAATTGTAAAAAAAGAAAATCCTGAAATCATAATAGGTTTTGGGAATTACATTTCGATTCCAGTTTTACTAGCAGGTCTAATTTTGGGAAAAAAAATATATTTACAAGAACAAAATGCAGATTTAGGATTAGCAAATAAAATATTTTATAAAATAGCTAAAACTTGTTTTTTAGCATTTGATACAACTTACGAAGATATCTCTGTGAAAGATCAACATAAATTTTTAGTAACAGGGAATCCATTGAGAGAAGATATCTATGCTATGGATAAAGATACAGAAAGAGAAAGATTAAAAATAGGTAAAGATGAGAAAGTTTTACTTATAACAGGAGGAAGCTTAGGAGCGAAATCTCTAAATGAAGCAGTGATAAAAAATCTAAAAGATATTTATAAAGATAAAAGTATTAGAATTTATTGGGCTACTGGAGATAAGAACTTTAATGAGATAAATGAAAAGCTAGAAGATCAACAGGTAAAGGTAAGTGATATAATAAAACCTTACTTTAATAATATGATAAATATTATGGCAGCAGCAGATTTAGTAGTTTGTAGAGCTGGAGCATTAACAGTATCTGAAATAGTTCAATTAGAGAAACCGTCGATATTGATACCTTATAATTCGATTAAAGTAGGTCAATATCAAAATGCTAAAATTCTTTCTGAAAATGAGGCAGCTCTTCTTTATAGTGATAGTAAGGCTGATGAAGCTATTGAAAAAGCTTTAGAGCTTATAAAAAACGATGAAGAGTTAAATAAGATGAGTAGAAAAGCAAAAAATTTAAAAAAGAGTAATGCAGCAGAAAAAATCGTTGAATGCTTAGATATATGGAGGAGTTAGATGGAGAAGATATACTTTATTGGAATAAATGGAATTGGAATGAGTGGTTTAGCCAAAATAATGAAAATAAAAGGATATGACGTAGCGGGAGCAGATCTTTCTAGAAACTATGTAACAGAGGAGCTAGAGAGTTTAGGTATAAAAGTTTTTGGAGAACACCTAGGAGAAAATGTAGTGGGATCTAATTTAGTTGTGGCTTCAAGTGCAATAAAATCAGAAAACCCAGAGATAAAAAAAGCGAAAGAGCTAGGGATAAAGATAATTAAAAGAGGAGAGTTATTATCTATTTTAATGAATAAAGAAAAAGGAATAGCAGTAGCTGGAACTCATGGGAAAACTACAACGAGTTCTATGTTAGGATCGTTACTTTTAGATATAGACCCAACTATAGTAGTAGGAGGAATTTTACCAGAAATTGGATCGAATTCTAGATGTGGAAAAACAGATGTCTTTATAGCAGAAGCTGATGAAAGTGATAACTCATTTTTATATTTAACACCTGAAACATCGATAATAACTAACATAGAAGCGGATCACTTAGAAAATCATGGGTGTTTAGAGAATATAAAAAAATCTTTTGTGCAATTTATGGAACAAACAAAGGGAGAGATTCTAGTTTGTGGAGATTGCCCAGAAGCTTTAGAATTAGCTAAAGGTAGAAAAAATATAAAAACATATAGTATAAATAATGAAAAATCAGATATAATAGCTACAGATATAAGAGTTGAAAATTTTAAAACAAAATTTAAAGTGATAATAGATGGTGAAGAATTTGGTGAGTTTGAACTGTCAATTCCAGGAAATCATAACATACAAAATGCTTTACCAGTTATATATCTAGCAAAAAAGTTTGATATTTCAAAAGAGAGAATAGCTCAAAAATTATTAAAATTTAAAGGTGCTAAAAGAAGATACGATATATTGCACAGTGACAAAATAAGAATAATAGATGATTATGCACATCATCCAACAGAGATAAAGGCAACAATACAAGGAGCTAAAACTATTGAAAAAAATAAAACAATAGCAATATTCCAACCGCATAGATATAGTCGTGTAAACTTCCTTTTAAATGAGTTTAAGGGTAGTTTTGAAGGTGTTGATGAAGTTATACTAATGCCTGTATACAGCGCAGGAGAAAATAACGAATTCGGAGTGACATTAGAAAAGTTAAAAGAAAAGATAGGGCATAAGCATTGCACTATAGTTGAGAAAAATGAAGAGATTGCAAAAATTGTAGCAAGTGAGAAAGAATCAGCGACATTCTTATTTATGGGTGCTGGAAATATCTCAAGCTTAGCTCATACAATAGCAGAGAATATAGGGAGAAATTAGATAATGAAATTACATAGAAATCACGTAATGAAAGAGCACTCTAACATGAAGATAGGAGGAGTAGCGAAAGAGTTTATTGAGGTTGAAAATAGAGATGAGCTAGTAGAGATTCTAAGAGAAAAAAATAAATTTTTTATTTTAGGAAACGGAACAAATACATTGATAAACGATGGGATTTTAGAGACAACATTCATATCTCTTAAAGATATAAACTATATAGATGATAAAGGTGACGGAATCGTTGAGGTTGGCGCAGGGTTAGATTTCTCAGATTTAATAGATTATATGGGAGAAAAAAATTATTCTGGATTAGAAAATTTAGCGGGAATTCCAGGAACTGTTGGTGGATTAGTATTTATGAATGGTGGAGCTCACGGGACAGAGATATTTGATAAAATAATCTCAGTTGAAATTATAGATGAAAACAAAGAGATAAGAAAAATTTCTAAAGAAAATTTAAAGTTTTCGTATAGAGTTACAGAGATAAAAGAGAAGAAATGGGTTGTAGTAAGTGCAACATTTAAATTTGATATAGGATATTTAGCTGAAGTGGTAGACAGATACAAAGTGAAGAGAAGCGAAAATCATCCGTTGAATGAA
Organism: Cetobacterium sp. ZOR0034; assembly: GCF_000799075.1. Taxonomy (NCBI): domain Bacteria; kingdom Fusobacteriati; phylum Fusobacteriota; class Fusobacteriia; order Fusobacteriales; family Fusobacteriaceae; genus Cetobacterium; species Cetobacterium sp. ZOR0034. The sequence continues at coordinate 114,870 of NZ_JTLI01000002.1, read as the reverse complement.
CCGAACTTAGGAAGTACATTTAAAAATCCAGAAGGATATTTTTCAGCAAGATTGATAATAGAAGCAGGACTCCAAGGTGAAATTGTTGGAAATGCTCAAGTATCGATGGTCCATCCTAACTTTATAGTAAATAAAGGAAATGCTAAGTTTATGGATATTATCAATATAATTGAAAAAGTAAAATCTGGTGTAAAGGAAAAAACAGGAATACAACTAGAAGAAGAAATAATAATTGTAAGAGACTAGGAGGAGTATTATAACATGAAGATAGCAGTTGTTATGGGTGGAATTACATCTGAAAGAGAAGTTTCTTTAAGAAGTGGAGCTGCAATATTAAATAGCTTATTAAGACAAGGATATGATGCATATAAAATTGATTTAACACACGAAAATTTAGTGTCAGCATTTTTAGATAATGAATATGACTTAGTTTATTTAGCTCTTCATGGAGAGTATGGAGAGGATGGAAGAGTTCAATCTATACTAGATATGTTAGGGAAGAAATATACGGGTTCTGGAGTTACTGGAAGTGCTGTAGCAATGAATAAGATTTTAACTAAAATAATAGCTAAAGATTTAGGAATTAGAATGGCAAAAACATACTACACAGTAGATGAAATAGATAGTTATCCAGTTGTAATTAAACCTGCTAAAGAAGGTTCGAGTGTAGGTTTATATATTTGTAACACAGAGGAAGAGGCTAGATTGGCATTTGAAAAATTAAAGGATAAAGAACCTTTAATAGAGGAATTTATAAAAGGTGATGAATTAACTGCGGGAGTTTTAAACGGAGAAAAATTAGGCGTAGTAAGAATAAAGCCAAAATCAGGACTATATGATTATGAGTCAAAATATACAGTTGGAAAAACAGAGTATGAATGCCCAGCACAAATAAGTTTAGAAGCTTATGAAGAAGCAGCGGAAGCAGCAAGAAAAATTCATGAAAAATTAGGATTAAAAGGAATTACAAGAAGTGATTTCATACTAAAAGATGGAAAAACATATTTCTTAGAAGTTAATACTTGTCCTGGAATGACAGAAACAAGTTTAGCTCCGAAATTAGCATCACTAAAGGGATATTCATTTGATGATTTAACAAGGATTCTAGTTGAAAGCTGCTAACCATAAAATATAAGAAATAACAGGGAGAGATTCTTGAAAAAAATACTTAAAATTGCTATAATATTGGCACTAACTTTCATTATAATTCAAATAGAAAAAGATTTCAAAAATAGAGAATTTTTTAATATTTCAAAAGTTCAAATTAGTGAGGTTTCAAGAAGTTTAGAATCAGATTTAGAAAAAATAAAGAATGAAATTTTAGGAAAAAATATCAACGATTTAAATTTAGATGGTTTAGAGAAAAAATTACTGAAAGATGTTAGAATTAAAAAAGTAAGTATATCGAAGCAAAATCTAAATGAAATAACAATTGATATTACTGAAAAAGAGAGTAGTTATTATATTCAGCACAAATCTAAGATATATACAATGGATGAAGATGGAACAATTTTTGGAAGACTAGAGGAGTATCCTAAAAAAAGTATGCCGATTCTTATGATTAAGGAGAGTTCTGAAAAGAATAGCCTTTTACAAATTATGCAGAAATTAAAGCAATTGGATTTGAAAGACGAGGTTTCTCAGATTTATGTTGAAAATAAAAATTTAATGTATGTGATTTTAAGAGATGGAACCAAAATAAAAACAGGAACAGAAGTTTCTAAAAATAAGTATGAAATAATGATGAGTCTGTATAAAAGTATAGTTAAAACGAGAGAGATTGATTATATAGATATAAGATTTAAGGATATAGTAGTAAAAGAGAAGGAGGGGAAAGGTGCAAGATAATATTACAAAATTAGCTTTAGATATTGGAAATGGAAAGATAAAGTTTATTTTAGGAGAACTTAGTACAGAAGGATTAAAGTTAAGAGTATTAGATTATTTAGAAGTACCTAGCGAGGGAATAAAAAGATCTGTGGTTGAAGACCCAGAATTGTTAGTTACAAGTATAGCTAAAGGGTTGAAAGAGCTAAAGGAAAGAAACGGAAGAGATTTTGAAGCTGTTTCTTTAGGAATTAGTAGTGATAGAATCCTATCTAAAACAGATCATGGATGTATTGAGTTTGAAGAAAAAGAGATTACAGCTCAAGATATGAATAATTTAGTGGAGTTAGTGAAGGAAAATATACTGAAAGATGACGAAATCATTATAGAACAAGAAGCTTATAATGTTAGAGTAAATAGTTCTGGGATATTAAAAAATCCAATAGGGCAAGTTGGTAAAAGTATTCAAGGAGATGTTCATCTAATAACAATAAAAAAGGAAGCTTTAGATCCACTAGTAGAAGTTGTTAATAAAGCAGGCTTAGAGATTGAAGATATATTCTTAAATGCTTCAGCATCTGCAAAATCAACATTAGAACAAGAGGATAGACAGATGGGAGTAGCTTTAATCGATATAGGAGAAGGAGTTACAGATATAGCTATCTATAAGAATGATAAGATTATTTATACAAAATCTTTATCAATAGGTGGAATGCACTTTGTAAATGATTTGAGTTATCTTCTAAAAATACCTAAAAAAGAGGCAAAAGAGATTTTAGAGAGATTGAGAGGTAAGCAATCATTTGATGGTTTAATAAGAACTTATAATGGTGAATATAAATTGGATGAGATAAAAGAGATAATAGATGCAAGAACAGGAGATCTAATAAACTTTATCTCAAAAACTATTGAAGAATCAGGATTTAATGGATACTTAGGAAAAGGGCTGGCATTTACTGGTGGAGCTGTCTCTATAGATGAGATTTTCAGTAAGGTTGGAAGCAAAATGGAGTGTGCAGTTAGAAAAGTTAATCCTTTCCCACTAAGAGGACTTGAAAATGTAAACCCTTCAATGTCTACAGTAATAGGTATTTTATTGACAAAACTAGAAACAGAATTCAAAAAGAGAAATGAAATAATAGGTGAAACCTTAGAAAAAGAAGTTGTAACAGAGGAAAAACAAGAGGAAACTTTTGTGGAGCTTCCTATAAATGAGACAGTCTTTAGACAAGAGGACTTTGAAGAGGAGTATGAGGAAGAAGTAGTTACAGATGGTGCTTTAAACAAAATAAAAAAATGGATTTCTAACTTTATATAATAAGGAGCTGTATGAATATGTTTAATAACGAATGTGAAGTAAAGATAAAAGTAATTGGGGCTGGAGGAGCTGGAGGAAACGCTATAAATGATATGATTGCAGCTGGAGTGACAGGTGTAGAATACATTGCAGCAAATACTGATGCTCAAGATTTAAATAACTCTTTAGCAGATATAAGAGTTCAATTGGGAGAGAAATTAACAAGAGGACTTGGAGCTGGAGCAGATCCTGAAGTAGGAAAGCAAGCAGCAGAAGAGGATGTAGAAAAATTAAGAAACTTATTAGAAGAAACAGATATGTTATTTATAACAGCAGGTATGGGTGGAGGAACTGGAACAGGTTCAGCTCCAGTTATTGCTAAAATAGCAAAAGAGATGGGTGTTTTAACTATCGGTATAGTTACAAGACCATTCTCTTTCGAAGGTAGAAAAAGAAAAAATAATGCTGACTTAGGATTATCAAATCTTGAAAAGCATGTAGATTCATTAGTAATCATACCAAATGATAAATTATTTGAATTACCAGAAAAAACAATAACTCTTCAAAATGCTTTTAAAGAAGCAAACAATATCTTAAAAATAGGGATTAAAGGAATCGCTGATCTAATGATTGGTAGAGGTCTTATAAACTTAGACTTTGCAGATATTAAAGCTACAATGCAAAATTCAGGAGTAGCAGTATTAGGATTTGGAGAGGGAGAGGGAGAAAACAGAGTTGCTAAAGCTACTGAAAAAGCTTTATCATCACCTCTTTTAGAGAAGTCTATTATGGGAGCAAGCAAAGTTTTAATAAACATTGCAGGTTCTTCAAACTTAGGACTTATGGAAGCACAAGCAATTGCAAATATAGTAAAAGAAGCAGCTGGAAAAACTGCTGAAGATATCATGTTTGGTATCACTGCAGATGAAACTTACGGAGATAAGATTCAAGTTACAATTATTGCTAATAGTTTTGGTGACGAGCAAGAGAAAACTGAATCATTTATAAATGTAGAAAAAAAAGCTGAAGCTCCAAAGGTAGAGGAAACAGCAGAAGTTAGAGATGAGTTAGATCTTCCACCTTGGATCAGAGCTAACAGATAATATTAATAGTATCAAAAAAAGCTTGTAAAACTTTAAAAATTATGATACTATTAATAATACCCTGCTCAGAATCATTACGTGTTTTGGGCTAAAACCATAGGGAGGAGGTAATAACATGAAAAAGTATGAATTAATGTTCATCATCAATCCAACTATATTAGAGGAAGGAAGAGAAACTGTAATAGCTAAAGTTAACAACATTTTAACTACAGCTGGAGCAACTGTTCTTAAATCTGAGAAGTGGGGAGAGAGAAAGCTTGCTTATCCAATCGATAAGAAGAAAACAGGATTCTACGTACTAACTACTTTAGAGATGGACGGTACTAAGTTAACTGAGGTTGAGTCAAAGCTTAACATAACTGAAGAAGTTATGAGATACATGGTAGTTAAGAACGACTAATTAGACTAAAGAAAACGTTTATTCTCAAATAAGGAGGTTATTAGAATGGCAGAATTCAGAAGAAGAAGAGCTAAATTAAGAGTTAAAGCTGAAGAAATCGATTATAAAAATGTTGATTTATTAAAGAGATTCGTATCTGATAAAGGTAGAATCAATCCTTCTAGAGTAACTGGAGCTAACGCTAAGTTACAAAGAAAGATAGCTAAGGCTGTTAAGAGAGCTAGAAACATCGCTCTTATTCCATACACAAGAGTAGAGAAGTAAAAATAATGAGACTGAGGATTTTATCTTCAGTCTCTTTTTCTATTTCTTATAAAATTATATTTGAACCAAAAAATAAAAAAAAGACAGGCTTTGTTGTTTAAAGCTGTCTTTTTTTATAAGCATTATTTGCTTAATATTTTTCTAAGTCTAGCGCTTAGAGTATTAGCATTTGCTTTAAGGATTTGCATAACTTCAACTTCGTTAGCAGCCTTTAGAGATTTTAAAGTTTTAGTACAAACTTTAACTTTAACAGTAACACCGTTGATAACGATCTTAGTTGTTTGTAAGTTTGGTCTCCAAATTCTTCCAGTTACTCTGTGTGAGTGAGAAATTTGATTTCCGAAAGTTATTCCTTTTCCAGTAATTTCACATCTTTGCATTCTATTACACCTCTCTTTCGTTATAAACATGCAAATAATTATACCATTATCGAAAGAAAATATCAAGGTATTTTTTAAATTATTTGGAATAGTTTATAAAAAGTATTAAATATGCTATAATATTTGAGTAAAATATATATAGAAAAGGTGATATGTAGAATGAATATTCATAGCTATAAAGTATTAGAATTCAGTAAATTGAGGGAAGAACTGACTCAATATGTAACAATTGAAGAAAATCAAGAGAAAATTTTAGAGTTAGAACCGTTTAAAGATATAAATTCATTGAGAAAAGAGTTGGATATCGTTAATGATTTTATGGATTTTTTAAAGTTTGATGGTGGCTTTGATCCTGCAGGAATGAAAGACGTTAGAAATATAACAAGAAAATCTCAATTAGTAGGAATGTATTTAGAGCCAGAAGATTTGTGGTCATTAAATATAAATTTAAGAATTTTCAGAATATTCAAGGGAAGATTAGAAACTTTAGAAAAATATAAAAATCTTAGAGCAAGATTTGTTTCTATTCCGACTTTGAAAAATTTTGAAGATCTTATAAATAAAGCGATTGATCCAGAGAGAAATATAAAGGATGATGCATCAATCGAATTGAGAGAGTTAAGATTCCAAAAAAAGAATATGGTAACAAATATAAAAAGAAAGTTTGAAGATTTATTTACAAATCCAAACTTTGCAAAAGCAATCCAAGAAAAGATTATAACAACAAGAGATGGAAGAAGCGTAATACCTGTTAAAACTGATTTTAAGGGGCTTATAAAAGGAATTGAACATGATAGATCATCTAGTGGGTCAACTGTCTTTATAGAGCCTATATCGATTGTCTCGTTAAATAATAAAATGAGAGAGTTAGAAGTTAGAGAGAGAGAAGAGATTAGAAAAATTCTTTTAAGATTAACAGATCAAGTGAGATTAAACACTGCAGTTATAAATGAGATTGGAGCTGCAATAATGTACTTAGATATACTGAACGCAAAATCTCAGTATGGAGTAGAAAAAAAGTGTAGTATTCCAGAGGTAAATAATAAAGAGATGGTATCTTTAGTGAAGGCTAGACATCCATTTATAAATCAAAATATAGTTGTGCCTTTAACATTTGAAATAGGAAGAGAGTATAATACTCTTTTAATAACAGGACCAAATACAGGAGGAAAAACAGTTGCTTTAAAAACAGCTGGATTATTAACTCTTATGACATTAGCAGGGATACCAATTCCAGCTGATGAAAAAACAAGTATTGGTTTCTTTGGAGGAGTTTATGCTGATATAGGTGATGAGCAAAGTATTGAGCAATCACTATCATCATTCTCGGCTCATTTGAAGAATATTCAAGATATACTAAACTCTGTAACAAAAGCGTCTTTAGTTTTATTAGATGAGTTAGGTTCTGGAACTGATCCGATGGAAGGATCAGCTTTTGCAATGGCTGTAATTGATTATCTAAAAGATAAAAAATGTAAGTCGATGATAACAACTCACTATAGTGAAGTAAAAGCTTATGGTTATAACGAGATTGATATAGAAACAGCATCGATGGAATTCAATGTAGAGACGTTATCGCCAACATACAAACTGTTAATAGGAGTACCCGGAGAGAGTAATGCTTTAACAATAGCTAGAAGACTTGGAGTATCTGAAGTTATTATAGAAAAGGCGAAGAGCTATATAAGTGATGAGGATAAAAAAGTAGAAAAAATGATTTCTAATATCAAGGATAAATCATTAGAGTTAGAGGCTAAACAGATTGAAGTTGACGCACTAAAGGCTCAAGCTCAAAAAGATAAAGAGGAATACGAAGAAAAATTAAGAGTTTTAGAAAAAGAGAAGAATCAAATCCTAAAAGAGGCTTATGAAAAAGCAGAATCTATGATGAGAGATATGCAAAATAAAGCAGCAGCTCTAGTTAATAAAATTCAAAAAGAAGATAAGACGAAAGAGGATATGAAAGAGGTTCAAAAGAAACTTAATATGCTTAGAACATCTTTACAAGAAGAGAAGAGTGAGAATGTTGAGGTAAAACCAAAGGTTGCAAGAAAAATTGATTATAAAGTTGGAGAAAGAGTATTTGTAAACAGTTTAAATCAATACGCTATAGTTAACAAGATTAACTTAAATAAAGAAACACTTAATATTCAAGCGGGAATTTTAAAATTAGAGGTTTCGATGGATGATGTTAAAGTTGTTGTTGAACCAAAGAAAAAAGAGTATAGACCAATAAATGCACATACAAAAACTAAGGTAAAAAATGAGGTTGATTTAAGAGGAAAACTTGTAGACGAAGGAATTTATGAGCTAGAAACTTATATGGATAGAGCATTAATGAATGGATATACAGAGATATATGTAATTCATGGTAAAGGAACAGGAGCTTTAAGAAACGGAATTATGGAGTTCTTAAAAACATCTAGATACGTTAAAAACTTCAGAGCTGGAGGACATAACGAAGGAGGAATAGGATGTACTGTGGTGACTCTAAAATAACTTTGATTCTTGCAGCAGCAGGAGTAGGAAAGAGAATGAATTTAGGGTATCCTAAGCAATTTTTAGAGATAGATGGAAAACCACTTTTTATTATTGCTTTAGAAGTAGCTCAAAAAAGTGATTTAATAGAAGATATAGTAATTGTAACAGGAGAAGACTCTATAGAATTTGTGAGTAAAGCTTGTGAAGAATATAAAATTTCAAAAGTTAGAAAAGTGGTAGCAGGTGGAAAAGAAAGACAATATTCTATAGAAAATGCGTTGGAATATTGTGAAGATAATAGTATAATAGCTGTACAGGATGGAGTTAGACCATTTTTAAAAGAGAGATATTTTTCTGAAAGTTTAGAGATTTTAGATAAGGATATAGAATTATCTGGAGTTGTTGTGGGAGTGCCATTAAAAGATACTATTAAAAGAGTAGATTTAAGTGGAGTTGTTGTAGAAACTCCAAAAAGAGAGCAATATATAGCAGTTCATACACCACAAATTTTCAGAGGTAAAGTATTGAAGGAGGCTTATAACAAAGCTAGACACGATAACTTTTTAGGAACGGATGACTCATCTTTAGTGGAGAGATTAGGTAAAGAGATAAAAGTTATTATAGGAGATTACGATAATATAAAAATTACAACGGTAGAGGATTTAAAATTTCTTTAAATGATAAGGAGAGATAGATGAACGTATTTTTGGCTCAAATAAAACCAATGTTGGGGAATACAGAGAAAAATTTAAGTAAAATGGTAGAGGTGATAGAAAGAGAGATAGAAAAAGGAACAGAGTTAGTGGTGTTTCCAGAGCTATCTTTAACAGGGTATTTATTAGAAGAAATGGTATATGATGTAGCTATAGAGAAGATACCTGAGATACTAATAGAACTATCTAAGAAAATCTCTATAATATTTGGAGCGGTTGAATTAGGAGAAGATTTATATCACTATAACACAGCATTTTACTTAGAAGATGGAGAACTAAAGCATAAACACAGAAAGGTTTATCTACCAACTTATGGTCTTTTTGATGAGGGAAGATATTTTAGAGAGGGAGATAGCATAAGAGCTTTTAATACAAAGTTTGGAAGAGTAGGGATGTTAATATGCGAAGATATATTCCATCAAAGTAGTTCGTATATTTTAGGTCAAGATGGAGCACATACCATTTTTGTTATAGCAAACAGTCCAACAAGATTTACAAATAAAGGACTAGAGATTGGAAATCTTTGGGAATCGATTTGTAAAACAACATCTGTAAGTAACGCGTGTTTCACTTTAATGGTAAATAGAGTTGGAGTAGAGGATGGAGTTAACTTCTGGGGAGGAAGTTTAGCGATAAATCCATCGGGTGATACAATAAAAAGATTAGAGTATTTTAATGAGGATGGAGCTAATATCTTAATAAATAAAAGAGAAGTAGCAAAGGTTAGATTTGCATCGGGATCGAGTAAAAATGAAAAAATAGATTTAGTACTAAGTGAATTAAAAAGAATTAAAAAAAGTAGATAGATTTATTGAAAGGGAGTACCGATGAATAGAACTTTAAAAGTAACACTGAGTATCTTTTGTGGATTATCTATTTTAGCAGGAATTTTTTATGCTACAAAAGAAAATCCAAGGGTTTATTTAAGCGATAGAATAAACTTAGCTTATGTAAATGAGGATATAAACCATAAAGATTTTGAAAATCTAATAGAACTTTTAAATAAAGCTGATTTTAATGTTGACGATAGTATGAAAGAGGGATTAAAATATATAAAAGGACTTTACATATTGTCGGATAGTAGTTTTATATCTGATAAAAAAACGGCTGTTGGAATAGTTGACTTTGGATATCTTTATCCTTTGATGAAATTTAGAGTAGAAACATATTTTGATAAAGCAGATGATATGTATCTATTAAAAGAGGAGTATAAAAAGAAATATTTCAATGGAGAGAGACTTTATTTAAAAATAGAAAAGGGAAATTTCTTAGTTGCAACAAGAGAAAAGGATATAGAGAAAGCATTAAAAAGTGAAAGATATTTTAATCAAAATATAATAAAGATATTGGATAGAGAAAATAACAATAACTTAGGAATGTTAATTTTAAATCTTGGAAAAAATCCTTTAGGAGGATTTGATGAACTTGTTTTAACAGGAGATGTAAATTTAAAAAACGAAGTAATATTAACTGCTAATATTGGTGGAAAAAATGATATTATAAAGAGTTTTAATGGAATTGAAGACGATAATTTATCAGGTGACAGAGTTGTTGAAAAAAATAAGTTATACTTAAGAAGTTCAAGAGATGCAGAGTTAAGATCATTTTTATTTTTCTTAAACTATTTCTTCAGAAATAGTTTTATAGATGGTGTTGCTTCAAAAGTAAATATAAATGTTCCTAAAGATGATAAGAGATTGGAGAGTTTACCAAAAGAAAATCTTATTGATGTAAATATCTCTTCGAAGCAGTTTATTTATAGTTATCTAGATATTAAGATCAAAGATAAAGAGATAGGGAAAGTTGAGTTGAAAGGATTAGCACAGGATAATAGATTAAAAATAAGTACAACTTTAGATGAAGAAACAACTCTTAATCTATTAAAGGCAGTTAAATAGGAGGCTAAAAAGATGATAAAAATATATAACACGCTTAAAGGCGAACTAGAAATATTTAAACCTCTAAAAGAGGGAGAGGTATCGATGTATGTTTGTGGTCCTACAGTTTATAACTATATTCACATAGGAAATGCAAGACCAGCAATATTCTTTGATACGGTTAGAAGATATTTTGAATTTAGAGGATATAAAGTAAAGTACGTTCAAAACTTTACTGATGTTGATGATAAAATGATAAAAAGAGCTAACGAAGAAGGAATAACTCTTGAGGATGTAGCTAAAAAATATATCGATGCTTATTTTGAGGATACAGCAAAAGTTAATTTAAAAGAAGAGGGAATGATTAGACCAAAAGCTACAGAGCATATCGGTGATATGATAAAAATCATAAAAACTTTAATCCAAAAAGGATACGCATATGAATCTCAAGGAGATGTATACTTTGATGTAAATAGCTATAAGAGCGAGTATGGAGAGTTATCTGGACAAAGTATAGATGACTTACAAAGTGGTGCAAGAATAGATGTATCTGAGATAAAGAAAGCTCCATTAGATTTTGCTCTTTGGAAAGCTGCAAAAGAGGGAGAACCGTTCTGGAACTCGCCTTGGGGGAAAGGTAGACCAGGTTGGCATATAGAGTGTTCAGCAATGTCTAACAAATACTTAGGACCAACGTTTGATATCCATGGAGGAGGACAAGATCTTATATTCCCTCACCATGAGAACGAAATAGCTCAATCAAAATGTGGAACAGGTGGAGAGTTTGCTAGATACTGGATACACAATGGTTACATAAATGTAAAAGGTGAAAAAATGTCAAAATCTCTAGGAAACTTCTTCCTTTTAAGAGAGGTTTTAGAGCAATTCGAAGGAAGAGTTGTTAGATTCTTTATTCTGAGTTCTCATTATAGAAAACCGATTGATTTCTCTGATAATGAATTAATTCAAAGCAAAGCAGGATTAGAGAGAATAGAGAATGCTGTAACTAGAGGAAAAGAGAAGTTAACATCTAAGCCAGTTGATGGTGGTTCTGATTTAACAGAACTAGCTCAAATGTTGGAAATATCAAAAGATAAATTTGTAAAATGTATGGACGAGGACTTCAATACAGCGGGTGGAATCGGAGCTATATTTGAACTTGTAAAAGAGTTAAATAAAGCTGCTGAAGAGGAGAAAATATCAAAAGCTGGATTTGAAGCTATTGAAGCAACAGTTGAATATATAAGAGATGTAATGGAAAATGTGTTTGGAGTTTTACTAAAAGTAGAGGTTCAAGTAGGAAATATGACAACTGAATTGATAGAGTTCTTATTAGAATTAAGAAGAGAAGCTAGAGACAATAAAGATTGGACTTTCTCAGATAAAGTAAGAGATAGACTTTTAGAGATGGGAATAAAAATAAAAGACGGAAAGGAAAAAACAACATGGTCAATTTAAATGTGCGTGAAGCAAATGGATTAGTTTTAGCATATTTAGGTGACTCTGTATGGGAACTTTCTATAAGAACATATTTTATAAATAAAGGTTATAATATAAAAAATCTAAATAGACTTGTTAAAGAACACGTAAATGCACAAGTTCAAAGCAAATATTTGAAAAATATAATTGATGACTTAGATGAAGAGAAGTTAGGACTTGTAAATAGAGCTAAAAATAGTAATATAAAAACATTCCCTAAGTCATGTACTGTCATGGAGTATAAAGAGGCTACAGCATTCGAAGCTCTAATTGGTGCTTTGTATGCCGAAGGAAAATTTGAAGAGATAAAAAAAATAGTTGAAAAAAACTTAGATTAAGGAGAAGTGATATTAAGTGGGATTCAAATTGAAACTACCTGGATTTAGCAGAAGTATAGGAATAGATTTAGGAACAGCAAATACATTAGTATATAGTAAAAAACATGGAAAAATAATATTAAATGAACCATCTGTTGTTGCAGTAGAAAGAGAAAGCAGAAAAGTTCTAGCTGTTGGAAATGAAGCTAAAGATATGCTAGGAAAAACACCAGACTCAATAGTTGCAGTAAAACCTTTAAGCGAAGGAGTTATTGCTGATTATGATATAACAGAAGCAATGATAAAATATTTTATAAAAAAAGTATTTGGAAAATACTCTCTATTCATGCCAGAAGTTATGATTTGTGTACCGATTGATGTTACAGGAGTAGAGAAAAGAGCGGTTTTAGAAGCTACTTTATCAGCAGGAGCTAAGAAGGCTTACTTAATAGAGGAAGCAAGAGCAGCAGCTTTAGGTTCTGGAATTGATATATCAGCACCAGAAGGAAATATGATTGTTGATATCGGAGGGGGATCTACAGACGTGGCTGTAATCTCATTAGGTGGAACAGTTGTAAGTAAAACAATTAGAACAGCTGGAAATAATTTTGATATGGATATAATAAAATATATTAAGAAGACTCATACTTTATTAATTGGAGATAAAACAGCTGAAAGTATAAAAATGCAAATAGGAACAGCTATTCCTTTAGCTGAAGAGGAAACTATGACAATAAAAGGAAGAGATTTAATAACAGGTCTTCCTAAGTCAGTTACAGTTGGTTCAGAGGAGATTAGAGAAGCTATAATGGATTCTTTAATGGAGATTGTAACATGTGTAAAAGATGTATTAGAGAAAACTCCACCAGAGTTAGCTGCTGATATAATTGATAGAGGAATAGTTATGGCAGGAGGAGGCTCTCTAATTAGAAACTTCCCTGAGCTTATATCTAAACACACATCATTGAATGTAAGATTAGCAGACTCACCATTAGAAAGTGTTGTAAAAGGTGCAGGAATGGCATTAGATCAAATCTCTGTATTGAGAAAAATCGAGAAGGCCGAAAGATAATGTTTAAAGATTTTAGCTCAAATAAAAAAGCTATCGATTTTCTTCAAAAAGAACTTAATTTTGGTAGAGAGGCAGGAACGTATCTATTTTATGGTGCTGATAGAGAGCTTTTAAAAAAGTTTGCAAAAGCTTTTGCAAAGAGCTTAAATTGCAGTAATTATATAGATGACTTTTGTGGAGTATGTGAGAGTTGTATCAGAATAGAGAGTGAAACTCATGGTGATTTAGAGGTTTTAGACGATATAACAGGAATTAAAATCGAAAAAATAAGAGAGCTTGCATATAAAGATTCTACGACTTCATACGAAGGAAAAAGAAGAATATATCTTATTAGAGATATTGAAAAGTTAAGAAAAGAATCAGCGAATGCTTTATTAAAACTTATAGAGGAACCAAATTCAGGAAGTTTCTTTATATTGATGTCATCTGGTTTAAACATATTACCAACTATAAAATCGAGATCGATTCTAGTAAATTTTATTCGTGAAACTTATTTAGAGATTGGAGTAGAGGAAGATGAATATAATTTCTTTTTAGGAAAATCAAAAGAGCTTGATTTTTATAAAAATTCAACTTCAATAGATTTGAAAGAAGGGTGTTCGTTTGAAAAAATAGGAAGTAATATAAAAAATTATATAGATACAGATGAATTTTATTATAAAGTTGAAATGTATAAATCGATAAGAGATTTTATAAATACAAAAGAGTATCTAACTTTAGTAGATAAGCTATATTTTATAGATGAGATTTTATTAAGTACAAATGACAGAGAGTTAATAAGAGATGTTTTAACTTACACTTTATCTTTAGTTGGAAATAGAAATAAAAATTTAGAAAAATTATTAGAATTAAAAAATATGGCAAAAAGCTCTATAAATTTAAAAAATCTGCTGACAATATTTTATACAAACATTTAAGAGAGTGATTAGAAATCACTCTCTTTCATTTATATTATTTATGTATCGTGCATACTTGTTATAATACTTATTGATGGTTTACATATTTTTCATTCAAAAATAATATGATTTTTTCGAAAATAGGCTTAAAATAATTTAAAAAAAGTATTATAATATATATGTAATTAATAAATCATGGAGAGAAGGAATCTAGATGTATTTTAAAAATTTTATTGTTTTTGGTATAACACATCAAAGTTTAGATTTATGCCAAAGAGAAAACTTTATACAAAATGATCCGACATCTTTAGTTGAACGATTGTTCAAGGATGGGAAGATTGTGGGATATGTAAACCTGTCTACCTGCTTAAGAGTAGAATATTATCTTCATTTAGATAAAAACTACTCATTAGAAAAGTTTAGAAAAGATGTTGGTCTAGAAGATATCTTTATAAAACAGGGACATGAAGCTGTAAATTATCTGTTTAGAGTTACCTGCGGATTTGAATCTGTGATAAAAGGTGAGGACCAAATTCTAGCTCAGATAAAGAAAGCTCAACTTACAAGTATGGAAAATAAAATCTCGAGTTCGAATATAAATGTGATTTTTAATAAAGCTATTGAACTTGGAAAGAAATTTAGAAATAAAAGTAAGATATGCCATAATGCACTATCTTTAGAAGCGATATCATTGAAGTTTATAAAAAATAAAGTTACCGACTTAAAAGATAAAAAGATTTTGATATTAGGAGTCGGAGATTTAGCAAGAGATATAATGGAACTTATAACAAAAGAGGAGTATAGTAGTCTAACAATTACAAATAGAAGTTATCATAAAGCTTTAGAAGTGAGTAATATATACAATGCGGATGTTATTAGTTTTGAAAATAAATTAGAAGAGGTAGCAAAAAGTGATATAATAATATCTGCAACATCAGCACCTCATGCCATTATAAAGAAAGAGGAAATACTTCCACTTTTAAGTGAGGATAAAGAGTATATATTTTTAGATTTAGCGGTTCCAAGGGATATTGAAGAGGAATTAAATGATTTAGGAAATATAAATTTATACAATATAGATGATGTTTGGGGAGTTTATTATGAAAATTTAGAAAATAGAGAGAATTTATTAACTAAATATGAATATATGCTTAGTGAACAGATGATAAACTTAAAAAAATGGTTTGAATACAAAGAAGGGATTGCATAATGAAAGAGAAAATCGTAATTGGAAGTAGAGGAAGTATATTGGCGTTAGCTCAAAGTGAAATGATAAAAGGAAGATTACAAAATAATTATCCAGAGCTAAAGTTTGAGATAAAGGTAATTGTGACGAGTGGGGATAAGGATTTAGTAAGTAACTGGAACAACAGTGATAAATCACTTAAAAGTTTCTTTACAAAAGAGATCGAGCATGAATTGTTAGATGGGACAGTAGATATAGCTGTACATTCAATGAAGGATATGCCGATAATATCACCATCAGGATTAATATGTGGAGCTACACCAGACAGAGAAGATAATAGGGATGTAATTGTATCTAGAACTGGAAAAAAATTATTGGAGTTACCAATTGGAGCGATAGTAGGTACAAGTTCTTTAAGAAGAACTATGGGATTGAAAACTCTAAGACCAGATTTAGAGATAAAGCAATTGAGAGGAAATATACACACAAGATTAAAAAAACTTGATGAGGGACAATATGATGCTATCCTTTTAGCAGCGGCAGGACTTAAAAGAGTTGGACTAAAAGATAGAATAACTGAAGAGTTAGATTGTGAACTAATGATGCCGGCACCAGCTCAAGGAGCTTTACACATTCAGTGTAGAGAAAATGATGAATATATAAGATCTATTTTAAAGAGTATTCATAATCCTGAAATAGAGGAGATTGTAGATATAGAAAGAGAGTTCTCAAAGATTTTCGATGGAGGGTGCCATACTCCAATGGGGTGTTCGGGAGAAAGAGTTGGAGATAAAATATCTTTAAAAGGTGTTTACTGCCATGAGGATATAATGTATAAAGCTGAAGTTTTAGAGGAGAGAGTTTTAGGTAAAGAGATTGCTCATAAATTAGCTGCGAAAATAAGGGAGAAAATAAATGGTTAATAAAAAAATGGGGAAAGTATACATAATAGGTGCAGGCTGCGGAAATATAGATTTATTGACACTAAAAGGAAAAAGATGTATAGAGGAAGCAGATTGTGTAGTTTATGATAGATTGATAGATCCAAAGGTTTTAAAATTAGCTAAGCCATCAGCAGAGATGATCTATTTAGGAAAAGGAAATACGGAAGGTGGAGTAATCCAAGATGAAATAAATAAGACTTTGGCTTCAAAAGCTTTAGAGGGTAAAGTGGTAGCGAGAGTTAAGGGTGGAGATCCTTTTGTTTTTGGTAGAGGTGGAGAGGAGATAGAGGAGATAGTAAAACACTCTATTCCATTTGAAATTGTTCCAGGAATAAGTTCATCAATAGCTGTACCTGAATATGCAGGAATCCCTGTGACTCATAGAGGACTAGCAAGGTCATTCCATGTATTCACAGGTCATACAATGGAAAATGGCGAGTGGCATGACTTTTCGACAATAGCAAAATTAGATGGAACTCTTGTATTTTTAATGGGAATTAAAAATTTAGATTTAATCACAGGAGATTTAATAAGTAATGGTAAAAATCCAGATACACCAGTGGCAGTTATAGAAAAAGGAACGAGTGAGAACCAAAGAGTTACAGTTGGAACTTTAAAAGATATAGTAGAAAAAGCTAAAGAGGAAAAAATTGTTCCGCCTGCAATAACTATAATTGGTGATGTTGTTAATATGAGAGAAACATTTAAGTGGTTTGAAAATCAATCACTTTCAGGAAAGAAAGTTTTAGTGACAAGAGATGAAAAACAAGCTACAGAGTTTTCTGAGAAATTAAGAGTTAAGGGAGCTACAGTAAGAGAGTTACCTTTTATAAATATTGAGAGTGCAGAATCTTTTGATGAAAGAGAGTTGAAAGAGTATAGTGCAATTTTGTTTAACTCACCAAATGGAGTTAAATACTTTATGGAAAATGTAAAAGATATTAGATCATTAGGGCATTTGAAAATTGGTGTGGTTGGAGCTAAAACAGATGAACTATTAAGGGAGTATAAAATAATACCTGATTTTATACCAGAAAAATATATGGGTACAGAGTTAGCAAAAGAGGTTGTTAATTTTACGAAGGATGGAGATAAAGTTTTATTTGTAACTTCAGATATCTCTCCAGCAAAGTGTGAGAAATGGAGTGAAGACTACAATAGAGAGTTTCATAAGTTAGTAGTTTATAAAACTGGAAAAAATATTCATTCAAAAGATAAAGTGGAGTCTATGCTAAATGAAGTGGAGTATATTACATTTTTAAGTTCATCGACGGTTGAGGCTTTCCATGAAAGTATAGAGGGAGATTTATCGCTTTTAGATAGCAAAAAACTTGTATCGATAGGTCCTGTAACAACAAAGACTATGTTAGAGTTAGGTTATAAAGTATCTTTAGAAGCAAAAGTTTTTGATGTAGATGGTGTTATATCTATAATAGGAGATGAAAAGTAGTATGTTTAATAGAAACAGAAGATTGAGAGTTTCTCAAACTATGAGAGATTTAGTTAAAAATATAGATTTTTCTTTGGATAATCTGATCTATCCTTTGTTTATAGAGGAGGGAGAGAATATAAAAGTTGAAATTTCATCTATGAAAGGACAGTTTAGAATATCTATAGATAGATTAGAAGAGGAGTTAAAAGAACTAAAAGAGTTAGGAATAAAATCACTGCTTCTTTTCGGAATACCGAAGAAAAAAGATTTAGTTGGTAGTGAAGGATACAATGAAACAGGAGTTGTTCAAGAAGCTATAAGATTCATTAAATCTAAATATCCAGAATTTTTGATAGTGACAGATGTTTGTCTTTGTGAGTATACTTCTCATGGGCACTGTGGAATTTTAAGAGGAGAAGAACTTTTAAATGATGAAACGTTAAAACTTCTTCAAAAAGTGGCACTATCACATGCTAAGGCTGGAGCAGATATAGTTGCTCCTTCAGATATGATGGACGGAAGAATTGGTGCAATAAGAGAAATTTTAGATGAAAATGGATTTATAAATTTACCAATCATGTCTTATAGTGTTAAATACGCCTCAGCGTATTATGGACCTTTCAGAGAAGCTGCAGATTCAGCACCATCTTTTGGAGATAGAAAAAGTTATCAAATGGATTTCAGAAATTCTAAAGACTATATGATTGAGGTTCAAAATGATTTAGATGAAGGTGCAGATATAATAATGGTAAAACCAGGAATGCCATATTTAGATGTAGTTAAAGGGGTGGCAGACGCAATAAATAATCCAGTAGCTATTTATAATGTGAGTGGAGAATATTCGATGGTTAAAGCTGCAGCAGAGAATGGTTGGATAGATGAAGAGAAAGTTGTAATGGAAAATATGTATGCAATGAGAAGAGCAGGAGCAGATATAATAATAACATATCATGCTAAAGATGTGGCAAAATGGTTAAAAAGAGGAGTTTAATATGAGATACAGTAATTCAGAAAAGATATATGAAAGAGCTGTAAAGATTATTCCAGGTGGAGTGAATAGTCCGGTTAGAGCTTTTAAATCAGTAGATAAAACATACCCTATTTTTGTAAATAGAGGAAAAGGATCTAAAGTATATGATGAGGATGGAAATGAATATATAGATTATATTTGTTCATGGGGGCCGTTAATTTTAGGACACAATAATGAGATAGTTTTAAATGGTGTTAGAGAAGCTATTGAGCTTGGAAGTTCGTTTGGATTACCAACAAAGATGGAAGTAGAGTTAGCAGAGTTAGTTTGTAAGTGTTACCCATCTATGGATATGATCAGATTTACTACTTCGGGAACAGAAGCTACAATGGCTGCAGTTAGAGTCGCAAGAGCTTTCACAAATAGAAATAAAATACTGAAGTTTGAAGGATGTTACCATGGGCATTCAGATTCACTTTTAGTGAGCTCGGGTTCAGGACTTTTAACAGATGGATACCAAGATAGTAATGGAATAACAGAGGGTGTTTTAAAAGATACTTTAGTTGCTAAGTTTGGTGATGTTGAAGGAGTAAGAGCAATTTTAGAAAGTGAAGAGGTTGCAGCTTTAATAATGGAGCCAGTTCCAGCTAATATGGGATTGATAGATAGCTCGAAAGAGTTTTTAACAGCTATGAGAGATATTTGTACAGAGACAGGAACACTTCTTATATTTGATGAAGTAATATCAGGGTTTAGAGTAGCTCTTGGTGGAGCACAAGAGTACTATGGAATAACTCCAGATATAACAACATTAGGAAAGATAATAGGAGGGGGATATCCTGTAGGTGCTTTTGGTGGAAAAAAAGAGATTATGGATATGATTGCCCCTGTAGGAAGAGTTTATCATGCAGGAACCTTATCAGGAAATCCGGTAGCTGTAAGAGCCGGATTTGAAATGGTAAGCTATTTAATGAAAAATAAAGAGATTCTTTATAAGGAATTGGAAGAAAAAGTAGTTTATATAACTGATAAAATTGAAGAGTTAGGAGAGAAATATGAGGTGCCTATTAAGATAAACAGATTAGGTTCTCTATTTACGATTTTCTTTACAAATTTAGAAGAAGTGACAGCTTTAAATCATGTTATCGATTCTAATACAGAGCATTATTCAGTATATTTCAATACTTTATTAGATAATGGAGTTATAGCACCACCTTCAAAATATGAAGCCCACTTTGTTTCAACAGAACACTCTAAAGAGGATTTGGATAAAACTTTAGAAGTTATAGAGTTAGCATTTAAAAAAATTGGTGAACTTAATGGAAAGTAGAAAGTCTTTTTTTCCTTTATTTATAGATTTAACAAATAAAGAGTGTTTAGTTGTAGGTGGAGGAAATATAGCTTTAAGAAAGGTTAAAAGTTTGGTAGAGTATGGTGCGAGAGTTATTGTTGTAGCTCCTTATATTCTGCCTGAAATTGTTGAACTGGATATTGAAGCAGAAAAAAGAGTTTTTAAAGTTGAAGATATAAAAGATAAGTTTTTAGTTGTAGCAGCAACAGATGATGAAAATCTAAATGAGATGATAGTAGACCTTTGTGAAGATAATAATATTTTAGTAAATAATATAACATCAAAGGTTTATATGTCAGCTAGATTTACAGCACATATAGATACAAATGAGTATCAAATTGCAGTTTCAGCAAAAGGAAATCCAAGAGAATCTGTAAAATTGAAAAAAGAGTTAATAGAGTATTTGAAAAATAGAGTGAAGTAAAAAAGACTAGTTTACCTAGTCTTTTTATTTTTTAAAGTCTTCAAATAGGCAAAGAACATCTTGGGAGTATTTACCATCATTATCATGAGAGATGAATGGAGGTAAAATGTTAAGAGCATCTTTTCCATTTCTAATTCCTTCAATTAGAAGTATTTTAGCTGGTTTATCAATTTTTGAATGACAGAATTGAACTCTTTTAGGTGCAATTCCATATTTTCTCATTGTATCAATAATCTCTAAAAAACGGTCAGGTCTATGAACCATAGCAAAATAGCCCTTATCTTTTAAAAGTTTTGATGCAACTTCAATCAATCCATCTAAATCTATAGTAATCTCATGTCTAGCAAGAGTGAGTTGATCAAGATCATTCAACTGGTTTTCATTGCCATGAAATTTGAAAAAAGGTGGATTTGTAACTACAACATCTTGAGAACCATGCTGTAAATATCTGTTCCAATTTTTCATATTGTCATGGATAATAGAGATTTGTTCGCTCAAATTGTTTAGCTCAACATTTCTTAAAGCTAAATCAGCTGAAACGTCTTGTATTTCAATTCCAGTAATTTTAGCATCTGTTCTTTGTGAAAGAAATAGAGGTATAGCTCCATTTCCAGTTCCTAAATCCAAAATTTTCTTAGTTCCTCTAGTTAAAGAGATGAAGTTTGATATCAGTAGAGAATCCAAAGAAAAATTAAAAAAATCAGGTCTTTGAATAATCTTTAAATTTTTATTTAATAAGTTATTTATAACTTCGTTTTCATTAATAATCATTTCCTACCTCCAAAGTTATTATAACAAAAAAGGTAGGAAAATAAAATCTATATATCTCTAGTTAAAACAATATTTGATCCAGTTCCTAAGATATTTTCTAAAACAACAGTTCCAACCTTTTTAGGAGACTCTATTTTTATATCTTTTAAGAGTTCCATACAATCAAAAACCAACTCTTTAGGTATAGGTTTATCCGTTTTTACAGGAACCATATGGTGGATTCCACCATAAACTCTGACAATAGATGTTACAACTCTTTTGGGAGCTATTAACTCCTCTTTTCCATAAACCTCTCCTTTAGGACAAGAGTTACCAGTAACTTTGTAGTTATTTTCAACATCTATATTTAAATGACATCCCATAGGACATAAAATACAAATCATCTCTTTCATCTTAAGCCTCCTGTAGCTCTATAATAATATCTTTAGAAATTCTCTTCAATAAAACTTCTGGTAACAGAACTTTTTCCATCTCTCCAGGAGCTAGATGAGCTCTTTTAAAACTTGCAATTACATTGTCACCCTCTCGAATCACAATTTTTTTATTTTTATAGACATTATTAACTCTCATAAAAATTTCAAGTTTGTTTTGTAGATTATCTAAATTAATAACTTGTGGAACAGTATAAACAATTCCATCTCCATTTTTAAGATTTGAAACATTCTCTATCTTACAATTCTCTTCTGCAATGTAACATGCAGCGAACTTTCCAGCTCTTTCACCCTCTTCACTTACAAAGTCAACTAAATCATGAACATGAACAACATTTCCACAGGCAAATACACCAGGAATACTTGTTTCCATTGAGTTACTAACAATAGGACCGCTAGTTCTATTGTCTAGAATAACTCCAGCTTCTTTTGAAAGGTCGTTTTCTGGAATCAATCCAACAGAAAGAAGTAAAGTGTCGCAGTCGTAATGAATCTCTGTTCCAGGAATTGGTTTTTTATTTTCATCTACTTTAGCAACAACAACTTTTTCTAATCTATCCTTTCCTTTAACATCGATAACTGTATGAGATAGGAGTAAAGGGATATCAAAATCATCAAGACATTGAACAATGTTTCTGTTTAGTCCACCAGAAAATGGCATAAGTTCAACAACAGCCTCAACTTTAGCTCCTTCTAAAGTTAGACGTCTTGCCATAATAAGTCCAATATCTCCACTTCCAAGGATGACTGCTTTTTTTCCAACCATATATCCTTCCATATTTATGTATCTTTGAGCAGCTCCAGCTGTAAATATTCCGGAAGGTCTTTCTCCAGGGATGGCTATTGCACCTCTAGTTCTCTCTCTACATCCCATAGCTAGGATAACAGAGCTAGCTTCAATCTCTTGGTAACCGTCGATAGGGTTAATCATAGAGATAACTCTCTCTTTAGATATATTTAATACCATAGTTTCTAATTTTATTTCAATCGGGTATTGTTTAACAAATTCAATATATTTTTGAGCGTATTCAGGACCAGTTAACTCCTCTTTGAATCTATGAAGACCAAATCCATTATGAATACATTGTTGTAAAATACCACCTAACTCTTTATCTCTTTCTAGAATTACAATATTTTTAGCGCCATTTTCATAAGCTGACTTAGCAGCTGCAAGACCAGCGGGACCTCCACCTATAACAACAACATCATATCTCATTATTTCTTCAACTCCTCTGTTAGAATGTATGAATTAGCTTTATCTAAGATAACATCTTTAATATCTTTATTTAATTCTCTAGCTATAATCTCTTGGACTCTAGGACCACAGAATCCGCCTTGACATCTACCAGATCCAGGTCTACATCTTCTTTTTACAGCATCCATAGTAGTGGCTTTAACTGGTCTATGTATAGCTTCAACTATCTCACCCTCTGTAATCATTTCACATCTGCAAATCATTCTTCCGAATCTATCATCCTCAGCTATTTTTTTAGCTTTTTCCTCTGCAGAAAGATGCATGAAAAGAGTATGTTTTCTTGGAGCTATAAAATTATCTTTTGGTGAAAGAGTAGCACCTGAATTTTTTAATAGCTCTATCGCTGCTAGAGTTATAGCAGGAGCAGCAGAAAGCCCTGGAGATTTTATACCAGCGATATCAAAGAAACCTTTTACAGAAGACTCTTCAACTATAAAATCACCTCTATCAGATTCAGCTCTTATTCCAGCAAAAGTTCTTATATTTTCTCTAAAGTTGATATCTTTAATAGAGTGACTACCTTTGAACTTAATATATTCAAGTCTGTCAGTTGCAGTTGAAACATCATATCTATTATCTATATCTTGAGCATCAGGGCCAACTAAAAGATTTCCGTGAACAGTTGGAGTAACTAAAATACCTTTTCCTAATTTTGAAGGACATTGGAAAACTGTTTGATTAACTCTTTTTCCTTGATTTTTATCAAGAACAAAATATTCCCCTTTTCTTGGTAGAATTTTAAATGATTCAGGAGCAATCATGTTATGAATTAAATCTGCATGAACACCAGCACAGTTGAAAATATATTTAGTGTGGAATATTCCACTATCAGTGTGAACATCGAAAACTTCATCCTTTTTTACGATATTTTTAACTGTTGTATTTAGGAAAAGATCTACGTCGTTTTCAACAGCATTATCTATAAGAGCTTCTGCAAACTCCCAAGGAGAAACGATTCCTGCTGAAGCACAATGAAGAGCAGCAATAGCTTTATCATCCACATTTGGTTCTAATTCTCTTAGTTTTTCTTGAGTGATAATACTTAGGCCAGGAACTTTATTTATGATACCTCTATTGTAAAGAACATTTAAATGTTCTGCCTCTTCTTCATTGAATGCTAAAACAAGCGAACCGTTACGCTTGAATGGAACAGAAAGCTCATTGCACAAATCTTCATATAAAGAGTTACCTAAAACATTTAATTTTGCCATAAGTGATCCCTCTTTAGCATCGTATCCACCGTGTACTATAGCACTATTGGCTTTTGTTGTTTCATTAGATACATCTGTATCTTTTTCTAAAATTGCAACTTTAAGTTTATACTTAGAAAGCTCTCTTGCGATACCAGTTCCAACAATACCAGCACCAATGATTAAAATATCATACATAAAATTCCCTCCTAGTTTTTGATAGCAAAAAAGAGAGCACAAAAAGGTGGTAACTGCGTTACCAACACTTTTTAGCTCTCTTCATCTCTATTGCTAATATTTAATTTCTAATCTAACTATACTACTTTTTTTTTAATTAGTCAAGCTCCCAATTTAAAGATCTTTCAACAGCTTTTTTCCACTTTTTATGTTTTAAATTTCTCTCTTCTTCGTTCATGTTAGGAGAGAAAGTAGTTTCTAAACACCAGTTTTTCTTAATCTCATTTTTATCATTCCAGAATCCAACTGCAAGACCAGCAAGGTAAGCTGCTCCTAATGCTGTTGTTTCAACTGTAGATGGTCTATGAACTTCTTTACCTATTATATCGGCTTGGAACTGCATTAAGAAGTTATTAGCAGATGCTCCACCGTCGACTTTAAGTGCTTTTAATTCAATTCCAGAGTCAGCTTGCATAGTTTCTAAAACATCTCTAGTTTGATATGCTATAGATTCTAAAGTGGCTCTGATAATATGATTTTTATTAGCTCCTCTAGTAAGACCTAAGATTGCCCCTCTAGCATACATATCCCAGTGAGGAGTTCCTAATCCAACAAATGCTGGAACGAAATAAACTCCACCATTATCTTTAACTTTACTTGCAAAATACTCAGTATCTTTAGAATCTGTTATTAGTTTTAACTCATCTCTTAACCATTGAACAGCAGCACCAGCTACGAAGATACTTCCTTCAAGGGCGTACTGTACTTTTCCATCTAATCCAATAGCGATTGTAGTTAGAAGTCCATTTTTACTTTGATACATTTTTTCACCTGTATTCATAAGCATGAAGCATCCAGTTCCGTAAGTGTTTTTAGCTTCTCCTTTTTCAAAACAAGCTTGACCGAATAAAGCAGCTTGTTGATCTCCGGCAACCCCACAAATAGGGATTCTATGTCCACCTTTTCCACCAAGATTAGCATAACCAAATGTTCCACTTGAATCCTTAACTTCAGGTAGCATAGATTTTGGAATGTTTAATTCGTCTAAAAGCTTTTCATCCCAGCAAAGATCTTTTATATTATATATCATTGTTCTTGATGCATTTGTATAATCTGTTGCATGTGATTTACCGTTAGTAAGTTTCCAAATTAACCAAGTGTCAACAGTACCAAAAAGAAGTTCTCCTCTTTCAGCTTGTTCTCTAGCTCCTTCAACATTATCTAAAATCCATTTAATTTTAGTTCCAGAGAAATAAGCATCAACAACTAATCCAGTGTTGTCTCTTATATATTCAGCTAATCCCTTAGCTTTTAAATCATCACAGATGTGGGCTGTTCTTCTACATTGCCAAACAATAGCGTTATAAACAGGTTTACCAGTAACTTTATTCCAAACGATTGTAGTTTCTCTTTGGTTTGTGATACCAATACCGATAACATCATGCTGAGATACTCCTGATTGAGCCATGGCTTCAGCTAAGACACCACTTTGACTAGCCCATATTTCCATAGGGTCGTGTTCAACCCATCCCTCTTTAGGATAGATTTGTTTAAACTCTTTTTGTGCACTTGCAATTATATTTTGTTGCTCATCAAAAATTATAGCTCTTGAACTAGTTGTTCCTTGATCTAATGCAATTATATATTTCATAAAAATCCTCCTAATATTTAGAAATTTAAAATTCAAAATAAAAACTATTAATTAAAAACAGCCACGAAAGTCAACGCTCCAATTATACCTCCAACAATAGGTCCAGCTACAGGAACCCATGAGTATCCCCAATCAGAATCTCCTTTATTAGCGATAGGTAAAATAGCATGTATAATTCTTGGACCTAGATCTCTCGCTGGATTAAGTGAATAACCAGTTGGACCACCTAAACTTAAACCTAAGCTCCAAATATAGAATCCTGCAAGTAAAGGACCTACAATTCCAGTGAAACCTTTAATTAATTCTCCGTTAGGTAGTGTAGCAGTAAAAGCTTGGTTATTAATATGACCGATAGCCAATAAACCAAAAACAAGCATAAAAGTAGCAATAATTTCAGTTATAAAATTCCATTTTAAATCTCTAATAGCAGGACCAGTAGAGAAAGAAGCTAAAATAGAACCTGCATCAGATGTTTCGTCGTAGTGTCTTTTGTAAGTTAAAAATACTAATAATTGCCCTAGCATTGCTCCTAAGATTTGTGCAATGACATAACCTAAAACAAGATTTTTAGGGAAAAGACCTGCAATAGCAAAACCAATAGTAAGTGCTGGATTCAGATGTCCACCACTAACCCATCCAACGGCATATGCTCCAGCCATAACTGCTAGTCCCCAAGCTGTAGTAATTACGATCCATCCTGAATTATTTCCTTTTGTTTTGTTTAAAACTACATTTGCAACAACACCATTACCTAGTAAAACCAGAATTGCAGTACCTATAAACTCAGCTACAAAAACATTCATGATACCCTCCCATATTATTTTTTTTATATTAAAAAAAGCCATTCAAAAAAAGAAGAATCTGAAATTCCTTTTGATTGAATAGCTTCTCTAATATCTCTAGCTAAATTAACTTATGATATTTAATTTTGTCGTGGATATTGCGACAGCTCCGCTCTTTAAGGCTAAATTTATATCGTCTTCATCAGATATAAGTCCACCAGCTATAATAGGAATTGAGCTTTGCTTTGAAATTTTTTCGATAATCTTTGGCATAACTCCAGGTAGAATTTCTATTGCATCAATATATGTCTCGTTAAAAAGTTTAAATGTTGTAGTCAATGAAAGTGAATCTATTAAAAAACATCTTAGAATAACTAAAAAACCTACTTTATGGGCGTATTTAGCCACGCCAGATTTAGTTGTAATAACACCATCGGCAAAAGTATTTTCTTTAAGATAGTCTATAGCAGAATTCTCTTTTGTGTTAAGGCCTTGTATCATATCTAAATGAACAAAACAAATCTTTCCACTAGCTTTAATTAGACGAGTTGTTTCCTCGATAGAGCAGATATCGCTACTCAATAAAAATATGATTTTAGCAGTGCTAGAAAGAGCGTTATCTAAAGTTTGTTGATCTTTTACAGCAAGTATCTTATTGTTTTTGATTAAAATCTTTTCGAAATTTGAGTTCATTTTGATCTCCTTTTGTCTCTTATCAATAATAAGTATACTATATTAATTTCAAATGTCAAGATAAAAAACAGTTAAAAAAAATGAAAAGATAAGAAGTATAAAAAAAGAGAGCTTTAAGCTCTCTTATAAATAAAGGAATTATATATTTTTAGATGGTTTAGTAATTCCTATTAAAACACATGTGATTAATGAACCGATTATAGCTGAAACAAGATACATTAATGGATTAGTAATGATAGGTAAAACGAATAATCCACCATGAGGAGCAGGAAGTTGACATTTAAATGCCATAGCAAGTCCACCAGCAACTGCAGAACCTATAACACAACTAGGAATTATTCTCATAGGATCAGCAGCAGCAAAAGGAATAGCTCCCTCTGTAATGAATGATGCTCCCATAATATAGTTAGTTAAACCAGCTTCTCTCTCATCTTTTGTAAATTTATGCTTAAAGAATGTTGTAGCAAGAGCGATTCCTAAAGGAGGAGTCATTCCACCAATCATAACAGCAGCATGAGGATAGTAGTTACCTGCAGCAATAGCAGCGATACCGAATGTAAATGCAGCTTTATTGATAGGTCCACCCATATCAATAGCCATCATACCAGCTAAAACAGCACCTAATAAAATTAAGTTTCCAGTTCCAAGACTATTTAAAAAACTTGTAATTCCATTGTTTATAGCAGCAACAGGAGATATAACAACAGTATACATAAGAAGTCCAGTTATTAAAATACCAAATAGAGGGTAAAGTAAAACAGGTTTGATACCTTCTAATTTTTCAGGTAGCTTAGCAAAAACTTTCTTTAAAAGAACAACTACATAACCACCAAGGAATCCTCCAACTAAACCACCAAGGAACCCACCGCCATTATTAGCAGAAATAAGTCCTCCAACCATCGCAGGAGCAAAACCAGGTCTATCTGCGATACTCATACCAATGAAACCAGCTAAAACTGGAACCATTAAGAAGAATGCGTTTCCTCCACCGATATCCATAAGAATCTTAGCTATTGGATTGAAACTAGGATCAGTGGGATTAGATGCATTAATTCCGAAGATAAATGATAAAGCAATTAATATTCCTCCACCAACAACGAATGGTAACATATTAGAAACTCCACTCATAAGATGCTTATAGAATCCTTTTCTATCACTAGGTGTAGACTTTGAAGTTTCATTAGAAGAGTATACAGGAGCTTTTTTATCTAAAGCGTTTTGTATAAGTTCTTGTGGTCTTTTGATTCCATCTTTAACAGGAACAATTTCGACATTTTTTCCATTGAATCTTGCCATATCGACATTTTTGTCAGCAGCAACAATGATACCTTTTGCATTTTTGATATCTTCATCTGTGATCATGTTTTTAACACCAGTTGAACCATTAGTTTCAACTTTTATTGTTACTCCCATCTCTTTAGCTTTTTTATTTAAAGCTTCAGCAGCCATATATGTGTGTGCAATTCCAGTAGGACAAGCAGTTACAGCTAGAACATCAAAGTTATTTCCAACAGATACGACTTCTTCTTTAGCAGGAGCATCTTTTAAAAGTATACTTAGAACCTCTTCTTCAGAAGTAACGTTTAAAAGTTGTTCTCTTACATCATCATCTAAAAGAAGAGATGTAAGCTGAGATAGAGTTTCTATATGAGAATCTGTAGCATCAGCAGGTGCAGCAATCATGAAGAATAGTGTTGAAGGTTCCCCGTCTAAAGAGTCATAATCGATTCCAGATTTTGACAATCCGAAAGCAACAGTAGGAATTTTAACAGAAGTTGATTTTCCATGAGGAATTGCAATTCCTTCTTCTAATCCTGTACTGCTTTGCTCTTCTCTTTTTATTATTGTCTTTTTAAATTCTTCTTTGTCATTAAGTCTTCCATTTGTGTATAAAACTTCAACAAGCTCGTCTATAACTTCAGATTTAGTTGTAGCTTTTAAGTTTAATTTCATACAGTTTTTAACTAACATTTTATCTAACATTTTTATCCTCCCAATTATAACTTATTAATTTTTATTTCTTTTAGTAAATTTTCCATTGTTTCGAAAGTAGCTAATCCTTTAGAGAAAGCTGTAGCACTACCAGATGCAATTCCTAATTCGTAACATTTATCAAGTGATAAATTTTTATTAAGTCCATATATGAAACCACCGATCATAGAATCTCCAGAACCGTTTGAACTGATTAAATTTCCTTTAGGAACTCCACTTATAAAAATCTCATTCTTTGTAATAAAGATAGATCCCTTAGCACCAAGAGAGATAAGAACATTTTCAGCTCCCATAGTTTGTAATTTTTTTCCAGCTTCAATTAATTCCTCATTTGTAGAGAAGTTTGAATGGAAAAACTCATTAATTTCATCTTGATTTGGTTTGATTAAAAATACACCTTTTTTCAAAGCTATTTCAAAAGGTAATCCTCTAGTATCTAAAATAACTTTAACATCTTTAGGGATAGCATCTATTATATCAGCATATATAGATGTAGGGATTGATGCTGGAACACTTCCTGAAAGAGCTAAAATATCTCCACTTTTTAGATTGTTTTTTAAGAAATAAAACAATTCATTAAGATTTTCCTCTGATATTGAAGGTGAAGTACCTGCAATCTCGCTTTCAAGTCCATTGTTGTTAATTTTTATATTGATACGCGTATCTTCTTTAACATTGAAGAATTTTGTTTCAAGTCCATCGTTTTCTAAAGTAGACTTGATAAAGTCCCCTGTGAATCCACCTATGAATCCAAGACAGATTGAATCTGTACTGAAATTTTTTAAAATTTTTGAAACGTTAATTCCTTTCCCTCCAGGCAATTTATAAGTCTCTCTAGGAGTATTAAGGTTTCCTTCGACAAAAGAGTCAAAGGCTAAAAAATAATCTATCGCAGGATTTAAAGTTAATGTATATATCATTTTACGACCTCCACTTTTACTAAATTTTGATATTCTTTAGGAAGGGGTTTATCTGTGATAATAGTTCCCTTATCTAAAGTCGAAAAAATTGTGAAACTATGTTTTCCTATTTTTGTATGATCACACAGGAAAAAAGTTTCTTGACCTCTATTGATTGCTTCAGATTTAATCATAGCTTCTTCAAAAGATGGGGTACTGTATCCATCAATATTAAAAGCATTTACTCCGATAAAAGCTGAATCGAAGTTGAAAGTTTTTAAATATTGAACAGCAGAAAATCCAACAGTACAACTTGTTTTACTTTTGATTTTTCCTCCGATTAAAAAACTTTCGATATCATATTTTTCTAATTCATCAATAAGATTTAAACCATTTGTGATAACTTTTACATTTAGATTTTTAAGGTATTTAATCATACAAAGAGTAGTTGTTCCAGCATCTAAAAAGATGCATGAATCTCTTTTGACAAAAGATGCAGCAAGTTGTGCAATTTTTTCTTTCTCCTCTTTGTTAAGATTTCTTCTGAATTGTATATTAAAATCCTTTGTAGTGTCCAAAGCATTATTTAAGATAGCTCCACCATGAACTCTCTTAACAAGTTCTTTTTTTTCTAAAGCAGCTAAATCTCTTCTAGCAGTAGCTTCAGAAACATTTAGAATATCAACGATTTCTTGGATTTTTACAACCTCTTTTTGCTTTAATAGTTCCAAAATAGAATTTTCTCTCTCTATATTTAACATAAAATCACTTCCTTTTATATGAAGTATATTATCATAGTATAAAATAAAAATCAATCATTTTCTTTCAAAAACTTTCAAAAACAATCAAAAATAAAAAAATGAAGGATTTTTTATAAAAAAGAGTTAAAATAAAGAAGGAGGAGATAGAGATGAAAAAACTTGATTTTACAGAAAAGATAATAGGGAAAGATAGATATTTTAATTCAGCGGTAATAGCTTTGGTTGTTGAAAAAAGTGATGGAAAATATTTTTTATTTCAAAAACGAGCAAAAGGTATCAGACAAGCAGGAGATATATCATTTCCAGGGGGACGAGTAGAAGAGCATGAAACTGCTTTAGAAGCTTCTTTGAGAGAATCTTTTGAAGAGATAGGGATAAAAAAGATTGATATAAAAGGAAAAATTGGGACATTGGTTATACCTTCGGGAGTTATGGTCGAAGCTTTCCTTGGGTTTATGAAAGAGAGCGAATTGATTAATATAAAAATTAATGAAGATGAAGTAGAGGAGTGCTTTTTAGTTCCAGTTCAATTTTTTATGGAAAATGAACCTCGAGTGGAGAAGTTAGAAGTAGAAACACGACCGTATTATGAAGAAAATGGAGTTAAATATATATTTCCAGCTATAGAGTTAAATCTTCCGAAGATGTATCATTCACCTTGGAAAAGTTCTCCTAGAGAAGTATTTTTATATATTTATGAAGACAAGGTTATTTGGGGATTGACTGCAGAGATTGTAAAAGCTGCAATAGAGTATATAGATTAAAAAGTAGGAAATAAAAAAAGAGGTTATACCTCTTTTTTTATTCAAAACTATTTTGTATAAAAGCTAGAAACATGGTGATAGCTAGTAAGTCAGCAGCTCCACCAGGACTGATTCTTTTACCAATAAAATCTTGTTCGATTTCTGTTAAGATTTCTATATTTAATGGTTTGTCATAAAATTTCTCTTTTAGATGTATTGCTGTTTGTTTAACTTGATTTAATACTTCGATATCGTGCCTATGCAAAATAGTGGTATCCTCTAAAATACTCATTAGATATATCAATGTTCTAATCATGGCATGATTGATATGTTCATCGTTAGCAATAGACTTTTTAAAAATAGAGATTCCGCCATTGAAAACCATATCCAAACCATTTTTAGCAACACCTCTAACACCCACAATTCCATGCTTGATAAATAGTTTTTCTCCATGAGTAAGAGTTTTCTTTAGATGAATATTGTCAAAATCTTTTAAGATATCTTTACACATCTCTTGAATAAAAATAGAGATATTTTCAAAAGTTAAATTTTGAGATTTGGCTTTAGCAGCACAAGTAGCTGTAATTCCCATTAAAAAAATTAATCCTTTATGTGTATTTACATTATTTGTAGCTAAAAACATATTTTTTTCAGCAACTTTTCCCATATATCTAATTTTTTTAAAAATTAAATCGATTGGAAGTTTTGAGCAACCAGCTTTTACGACTTCTCTAAAGTAGGTATTTAATGAGAAACCACTATTGATAAATGTAAAGAAGTCCATATCATTATGAGAACCGGTACTCTGAGGAGAAACTAAACCAAACGATGGAAAGGCTGAAACCTCTAGGATAACAGATTTTAAAGCAAGATTTGAAAATGTATTGACAATACTATCTGTTATTTTTTGATTTTCTAAATATAACTCTAATTTTTTTTGAATAGCAGATTGAACTTCAATTTGAGTATGATTTTTCTTACGTGCACAAACGAATGCCATCTCTTCACAAAGAAGACATTTTCTTTTTTCGCCGTTGAAATCTTTTCTAGAGAAAGCATATCCATCAGAGTCAAAAACATCAATATCTACACATCTTCCAAGATCGTGATTTTCTTCAATTAGCATGGCTATTTTTTTTATTTCTTTTCCAGAGTTTTTTATAACGTATATATATGTTGGACCTTCAATTGATTCTATTTTTTTTGAAAACAGAATCTCAGAATTGAAAATCTCAACTACTTCATCTTTTATAATTTCTATAATATATTTTGGAACAAAGTTGTTTTTATCTTCACCAGGATAGTTTGCTCTTAAAACCAAAATAGGTTGATTGAACTCCTTTATAATTTCGTTTTGAATATCAACTCTTTTTTCTCTCATTAATAAAAATTCTTCTAAATTAAACATAGATAATTAGTGAACAGAGTCAGAATTTTTAATTCTCTCTGTAACCTCCCTTCCTTTTTCAGAGATTAGATAATCTAATGTAGATTTAGGAACTAGACTTTTAATTTCATCAATCTGGTCATTTTTAAGGAGTTCTCTAACTCGTGAGGCACTAATAGCTTTTTCTCCCATCTCTTTTCTAGGTATGATTAAGATATTTAGATTGAAATTTTTAAAAGTTTCAATCATAGTTTCGTTATATTTTTGAGTAATTTTGCAATAAGGTTCCTCTCCAACAAATCTTGTATTGATATTTAGTTTTTTGCAAAAATGTTCAGCAGTGATAAGTGTATCAAGTTTCATAAATTCAACAAGAGAATCATCCTCTTTTCTAAGGAAATAATTAGGAAATGTTGCTGAAGATATAACATACTCAGTACTAGGTAGAACAGTAACATTATTTAAATGAGAGGTTCCTTTTTTTACTAACTCCATCCTATCTATAAAAGGGAATGAAGATTTATTTTCCTCAACTACTAAAATTAAAATATTATCCATTTGTTTAGAAGCATATTCGATTAAGAATTGATGGCCTAATGTAAATGGATTGCAATTCATTATTAGAAGACCATTGTTACTATTTTCTTGCCAATTGAGTTGGGATTTTATTTTATTTATAGTTTTGTCGATAGAGTTCATTCCAATTTCAAGTAATGCAACTTTATCTGTTTTTGAAATAGATTTGAATCCGACACCTTTAAAAATATCTTCATTAGAAGGTTTCGTGAATACAAAGCTATGGAATATCCCTTCGTCGAAAGATTTATTTAGAAGTGTTGTAACTAAAGTGTTTGTAACTCCTTCTCCTCTTAAAGAATCGTCGATAGCAAAACATTTAATGATATCCTTACTTTTTGATGCTGTTGCAACAATCTCTTCATCTTTTCTAATGACTAAAGAGTAGTCTATAGCTTCATCAAAAGTTAAATCAAATTTTTTTAAAAAATCTTTTAACTCATTTTTTTGATAGTTACTTTTTAGATTAAGTGTTTCTATATTCATTGTGATTGATTCACTCCCTCTTTTATAAGTTGAAACTTACTAGTTATATCATCAAGATATTGAATAAATATATTTTGAGATTCACTTAAAATCTCACTTTTTGACATACTATAAACAATATAAACTTTGTTGTTCTCTGTCCATGTATCTTTTTCAGCAGCTCTTTGTACTAATTGCGTAGCTGTATAATCCATTAAATCAGAAAGTGCTGGTGAAAGAATTTTTTTTGTATATGGGTCAGCAGGAACTAAAAATGACTTGAAGATGATATCTTCTTCGGCTAAAATTCTAGATTTTAATCGATCTTTTGCTTCACGGGAAGCTTTCCCATTAGCTACTAATGTTCCGCTGCTACTGATTTTTGCAGATCCTATTCCTATTACTTCATTTTCAGAATCAACAGAAGTTGTAGCACGATCATTTGATTCTGAATTTTCTATAGGATTTGGAATAGATAGACTATTACAACCTAAAAATAAAATAGAAAAAAGTATTGCTATTATTTTTTTTAACATGTTCCCTCCCCCTGTTATTTTAATAGTTTTATTAGTTATTAGGTATGACTCCTAAAATAGTAGAGTCACTAAAAAGTTCGATATTTTCGTAAGGTATCAAACTTATAAAGGTTTCATTATTTATTTCGATAAAATCATCTGAAAGTTTCGTCGATTCTAAAATCATCGCGATATCGTTATCCTTAAATATTTTATTTTCGAAACTTGAAAATAAATAAAGTGTTTCATTATTTATATGAGCTCTGTTTATAACAGACCAACCTTTTTTTTGAATAAAATCTAATATTTCTTTATTAAATGGAGCCAAAATATATTTTATATCTGTATTGATGTCTTCAAAACTTTCAACAAAAATGGAGTTTACATGCTCACCGAATAGTTTTTTAACACCAAGTAAAGAATAAGAATCCTTTTTAATAGCTACATCTAAAATTCCTTCAAGTTTTCTACAAAATGAGATAATCTCTGTATAAAAATTTGAGATGTCTTTATTTGAAATTCCAGAGAGTACACTGAGTTTTTTATAAATAGCAATTTCTCTTTCAGGAACATATATTCGACTATTATCTTTAGATTTTGTAACTCCAACTTGATGAACAATTTCCATTCTTTTTAATATCAACTTGATTATCTCTTTATCAATACTATCAATTTTCTCTCTTAATATGTTAATATCGTTTGTAATTTTAATCACCCATTTCATGAATATTATCAATAGACATTTTATAATATAAAAGTGTCAAAATCAAATAATTATTGAAATATAGTGAAAAATCTTATAGAATGAGATATTGAAATATTAAAAAAATAATGAAGTTTCAGGAGGAAAATATGAAGTTTTTTTCTTTGAATAAAAAAAAGTATGCGACTTTAACTGTTAAGGAAAATAAATCAGAAAATAAAAAAGTTGAAGAAAAAGAGGAAAAAATAATAAAGAAGACCAAAATAACTGGTTTGTGGGAGAAATGCCCAGAGTGTAATGAGATTATCTATAAAAATGATATTGAGCAAAATTTACAAAAATGTCCACATTGTGATTATTATTTCTCGATGAGTGCAAAAGAAAGAGTTGCACTATTGATTGATGAAGATACGTTCCAAGAGATGGATAAAAATTTAGTTTCAGAAAATCCATTAGATTTCCCAGGATATAAAGAAAAATATGAAGCAGCAGTAGAGAAAACAGGGATGTTTGAAGGTGTAGTAGCAGGAATTGGAGATATTTTTGGAATAAAAGTAAGTATGGCTGTTATGGATTTTGATTTTTTAGGTGGAAGTATGGGATCAGTTGTTGGTGAAAAGATAACTAGAGCAATAGAAAGAGGAATTAAGTTTAAGATTCCTGTTGTAGTTGTATCTTCATCGGGAGGAGCTAGAATGCATGAAGGGATACTATCACTTATGCAAATGGCAAAGACTTCAGCTGCATTAGAGAGATTAAGAGCGGCAGGACTACCATTTATATCTATACCAGTAAATCCTACAACAGGAGGAGTTACTGCCTCGTTTGCAATGCTAGGAGATATTATAATGACAGAGCCAGATGCACTGATAGGATTTGCAGGTCAGAGAGTAATTGAGCAAACAATAAAACAAAAATTACCTAATGGATTCCAAAGAAGTGAATTTTTACAGGAATGTGGAATGGTAGATGTTATTGTAAAAAGAGAGGATATGAAGAGAACTCTTCATAAAATTATAGATAATATAATCTAGAAATAGCTTATTTATAGGAGAGTGTCATGAAATTTAATAACGAAATTTTGGATTTAGAAACGAAAATATCGGAACTTAAAAATTTTTCGAAAGAAAAAAAGATAGATTTGAGCTTAGAGATAGAAAAACTGACAAAGCAAAGAGATGAGTATTTAAAATCGGCATATGAAAATTTAAATGACTGGGATAGAGTAGCTATTGCTCGTCATCCAGAGAGACCATATACATTGGATTACATAAAAAATATGACGACAGACTTTGTAGAACTGCACGGAGATAGATTGTGCAAAGATGATCCAGCAATTGTTGGTGGACTTTGCAAAATTGATGGAAAAAAAGTGATGATTATTGGTCATCAAAAAGGAAGAAGTATAGAAGAAAATCTGCATAGAAACTTCGGAATGGCTAGCCCTGAAGGATACAGAAAAGCATTAAGATTGTTTAGAATGGCTGAAAGATTTTCGATACCAATAGTAAATTTAATAGATACAGCGGGTGCTTATCCAGGAATAGAAGCTGAAAAACATGGACAAGGAGAGGCAATTGCTAGAAATCTATTAGAGATGGCAGGTATAAAAACTCCAATAATCTCGATAGTAATAGGTGAAGGAGGGTCAGGAGGAGCATTAGCACTAGGGGTAGCAGATAAAGTTTATATGCTAGAAAATTCGGTTTATTCTGTTATATCACCAGAAGGCTGTGCAGCAATTTTATACAAAGATTCATCTAAGGCACCAGAGGCTGCAAATAACTTAAAAATATCAGGTAAAAGTTTACAAAGTTTAGGTATAATTGACGGCATTGTAAAAGAACCATTAGGTGGCGCTCATAGGGATTATAAGTGTGCAGCAAATGACCTTAAAAGTGTTATTTTGTCATCACTTTCAGAGTTATCTAAATTAGATGTAGATACTTTACTAAAAAATAGATATAATAAGTTTAGAAAAATGGGAAGTTTTATAGAGAAAACAATCTAAATTTTAATAGAAAGTGTCGGAGGTGCAAGTCTTTATGAAAAGAATAGCGGTTTTAACAAGTGGAGGAGATGCTCCAGGAATGAACGCTGCAGTAAGAGCGGTAGCTAAAGTAGCTTTAGCAAAAGGAATGGAAGTATTTGGAGTAAAAAGAGGATACTTAGGAATGTTACACGATGAGATATTCCAAATGAATGGAAGCCATGTATCAGGAATAATTGATAGAGGTGGTACGGTTCTTTTAACTGCTAGATGTTTAGAGTTTAAAGATCCAAAATTCAGAGCTATAGCTGCAGAAAATCTTAAGAAAAGAGGAATCGAAGGACTAGTAGTAGTTGGAGGAGACGGTTCTTATAGAGGAGCAGACTTACTATCTAAAGAGCATGGATTTAAAGTTGTAGGATTACCTGGAACAATAGATAACGATATAATCGGAACAGATTACACAATAGGATTTGATACTTGTTTAAATACAATATTAGATGCTATATCAAAATTAAGAGATACAGCAACTTCTCATGAAAGAACAATCTTGATGGAAGTTATGGGAAGACATGCAGGAGATTTAGCTCTTCATGCAACACTAGCAGGTGGAGGAGATGGAGTTTTAATTCCAGAAATCGACGAACCAATTGAAATGTTAGCTTACCAAATTAAAGAGAGAAGAAGACAAGGAAAATTACATGATATAGTACTTATAGCTGAAGGTGTTGGAAGCGTTCTTGAGATTGAAAAACAATTAAAAGAAAAAGTAACAACTGAAGTTAGAAGTGTTGTTTTAGCTCACGTTCAAAGAGGTGGAACTCCATCAGGATTTGATAGAGTACTAGCAACTAAAATGGGTGCAAAGGCAGTAGAACTTCTTGAAGCTGGAGAAGGTGGAGTTATGGTTGGAATTGAAAGCAACGAATTAGTAACTCATCCAATATCATTTGCTTGGGAAGGTACAAGAAAATACGATATTACTAAAGATTATGAATTAGCATTAACACTTTGTAAATAGGAGCTGGTGAAAAGTTATGATTACAGTTTTAGATGTTGTTAGAAAAGAAAGAAGAAAAAATAAAATAAAAAGAGAGATTGAAGATAACGATAGAAAAATTAGAGATAATAGAAAAAGAGTAGATCTTCTATCAAATTTAAAAGAATACTTAAAGCCTGGAATGACTTATGCTGAAATTATTGATATAATTGAAAACATGAAGGGTGACTACGAGGATAGAGTTGATGATTATATCATAAAAAATGCTGAGTTAGGAAAGGAAAGAAGAGAAATTTCTAAAAGCATAAAAGAGATTACAAGATCATTAGCTCAAAAGACTACAGTAGAAAAAAAGTAGTAAGGAGTTTAAATGGCAACTAAGTCATTAGAAATATTGATTGATGAGTTTAACAGATTACCTGGAATCGGAAGAAAAAGTGCTGTAAGATTAGCATTTCACGTTTTAGAAATGAGTGATACTGAGGTAGAAAGATTTTCTAAAGCGTTGAAAGATGTAAAGGAAACTGTTAAAAAATGCTCAGTGTGTGGAAATTTTAGTGAGAATGAAACGTGTGATATTTGTAGAGATGAATTTAGAGAAAAGGATATCATCTGTGTCGTAGAGGATAGTAGAGATATTATTCCATTAGAAAAAACAAAGAGATATAAAGGTACATACCATGTTTTAAATGGAAAAATTGATCCATTAAATGGAATGACACCAGACAAGCTAAATTTGAAATCTCTATTAGAAAGAGTAGCGAAAGATGAGATAAAAGAGGTTATTCTAGCTTTAAATCCAGATTTAGAGGGAGAAACAACAGCACTTTATTTAACTAAGTTACTAAAGCCGTTTGATGTAAAAATAACTAAGATTGCAAGTGGAATTCCAATGGGAGGAAATATAGAGTTTGCAGATGTTGCAACAATATCAAGAGCCTTAGATGGAAGACAAGAGATATAAAAAATTAAAAGTCGGCATATTTTGCCGACTTTTTTTATTGTATAATTATTTTAAATCGATAATGGCCTTTTCTAAACAGTCTAAAGTGAAACGAACTCTATCTTCACGAGCGTTTTCACCCATATGTCCAATTCTTATTACCTTACCGGCTAAAGGACCGTAAGAACCTGAAAGTAAAATATTGTATTTAGTTCTTAAATGAACTAAAAGATCTTCAGCTCTTATTCCTTCTGGAGGATAAAAGGCTGTAACTGTAGGAGAGAAATTATCTTCAAGATATAAAGTACACCCAAGTTCTTTTAGTCTTTCAATACAAAGATCTCTCATCTCTTCGTGTCTATCAAAAGTTCTATAAAGAGTTTCTGACAAAAGATTATCAATAGCTGTACCTAAGCTGATAATATCGCTTGCAGGCATAGTGTATGGGAATGATTTTTTCTCTTCAATATTTTTCCAATGTAAAAGATTACAATAGAAAGATGGAATTGGAGTACTTCTGTTTTCCATAGCTTTCCAAGCGTCATCACTAACAGCAACGATAGTTAATCCAGGAGCTGCTGAAAAAACTTTTTGAGATGCAGAAAGTGCAATGTCAACACCCCATTCATCCATTCTGAAATCTACTCCACCAAGAGCAGCAACAGTGTCTACAACAGTTAAAATTCCTTTTGATTTTAGCAGTTGACAAACAGGTCCGATATCATTTAAAAGTCCACTAGGAGTATCACAGTGTATAATAGTGGCGTATTTGAAATCAGAATCTTTTTCTAAGAAAGATTTTAAACTTTCTAAATCAATTGATTTTTTCCAGCTTGATTCAAAAATTGTAACATTCCCACCATAAGGCTCGATAAGTTCTTTAAATCCTTCGCCAAAAAATCCGTTTGAA
This sequence comes from Cetobacterium sp. ZOR0034, assembly GCF_000799075.1. Lineage (NCBI taxonomy): Bacteria > Fusobacteriati > Fusobacteriota > Fusobacteriia > Fusobacteriales > Fusobacteriaceae > Cetobacterium > Cetobacterium sp. ZOR0034. Next base: position 74,623 of record NZ_JTLI01000002.1, on the reverse strand, counting down.
ATAACAAGAACTTTGTCTCCTTTTTCAGTTAGAGATGCACATGCGGCATCAAGTCCAAGCATACCTTCTCCACTCATAATAAGAATTTTAGATTCTTCAGAGCCGATAAAGTTTCTAAGTCTGTGACAAACAAACTTATAGTAACTTAAAAAATCTGGATCAAGATCAGGATTACCAAAAACTTTACTTCTAGCGTGTAGAGCATTTCCAGAAACAGTTGTTGGCCCAGCTGTCATCATAAGGTAATTAGGTCTGTAAAATAACATTATAAAAATCCTCCTTCAACTAATTATATTTGAGATTATTATACCTAAAAAGTAAAAAAAAAGCCATCAGAATTGGAAAAAGTAAAAACACCTTGTAAAGTTATACTTGAATTTAATTGTGCACTTATTAATAAATATTGCAATTTTTGATCTTAGGTGTTACTATGTTTCTATAAAAACATAGAAAAAACTTATTTTTAAATGTGCACAAATTAAAAAAGGAGTTAATATGCAGTTAACAGAAAGACAAAAAGAGATTGTGGAAATTATTAAGAAACATGGACCAATAACAGGAGACGAAATAGCAAAGATGATATACATAACTAGATCGGCTCTGAGAACAGATTTTTCTATTTTAAGAAAAATGTCAATAATAAAATCTAAACAAAAAGTTGGATATACTTATAATGAAGCTTTTGTGGAGTCAAATAATAAGACTTTAGTAAAACATATTATGAGTATGCCGATAACAATTGATGAGAGTTACTCAGTGTATAAAACGGTATTACTTATGTTTGAAAAGGATATTGGAACAATTTTTATAACAAAGGATGGGAACCTTGCTGGAATTGTTTCAAGAAAGGATTTGCTTAGAATCGCTATTGGGAAAAGAGATATTGAGCAGATTCCTATAAATCTTATAATGACAAGAATGCCAAACATAGTTTTTGCCACAGAGGATGAAACTATAGAAAGTTGTGTAAAAAAAATAATCGAACACCAAATAGATTCAGTTCCTGTGGTTAGAATAACTGAGAAAAATGGAAGAGAGAGTTACAAAGTAGTTGGAAGATTTACTAAAACAAATGTTAGTAAATTACTTCTTGATATAGTTGCGAATCAGAATAAAGAGAAAAGTGAATAGTTCAGTAAAATAAATTAGGAAATACAGGAGAGAAAGTATGAAAAATATTTACTTGTTCAGTGAGGGAAATGGTTTAGGAAAAATGATACTAGGTGGAAAGGGAGCCAACTTAGTTGAAATGAAAAGAATAGGATTACCTATTCCAAATGGAATGATTGTTACAACAACAGCTTGTAAAAATTATTTTGAGAGTGATAACTCTTTATCTAAATCAATGATTGATGAGATTGAGAAATCACTTCAAAAACTTCAGGAGGAAACGAAAAAGAGTTTTGAGGGAGAAAACTCTTTATTAGTTTCTGTGAGATCTGGAGCACCAGTTTCAATGCCTGGAATGATGGATACGATATTAAACTTAGGATTGAATGATATTGTAGTTGAGAAATTGATTGAAAAAACGAAGAATGAAAAATTTGTATATGAAATTTATTTAAGATTTATTGAGATGTTTAGTGAGATTGTAAAAGGAGTTCCAAGAGAAAAATTTTTAAAGATTAAAGAGTTTTCAAATGGAAAATCAGAAAAAGAGATTGTTGAGATATTCAAAAATATATATTGGATAGAAACAGGGGAGTTTTTCCCAGAAAATCCAAAAGAGCAGATAAAAATGGCAATAGAATCAATATTTAATTCTTGGAATAACGATAGAGCTAAAATATATAGACAACTTCAAGGGATTGATGAAAGTATGGGAACTGCCGTTGTTATTCAAGAGATGGTATTTGGTAATTATAATGAACTTTCGGGAACAGGAGTTGCATTTACTAGAAATCCATCGACAGGAGAAAATGTATTGTTTGGAGAATATTTATTAGAAGCTCAAGGAGAAGATATCGTAGCAGGTATAAGAACACCGAATTCAATTCAGAGTATGAAAGAGCAATTACCTAAAATCTATGAAGAGTTTTCAAAGATTGGGAAACTTTTAGAGAATCACTATGGAGATATGCAAGATATCGAATTTACAATAGAAAATGAAAAACTTTTCATACTTCAAACAAGAAGTGGAAAAAGATCACCAAATGCAGCTATAAAAATAGCTGTAGATATGGTAAAAGAAGAGATTATAACAAAAGATAAAGCTATTTCAATGATAGATACAGAACTTTTACCTCAAGTTTTTAATGGTACTTTTGAGGAGAGTGATTTAGTAGGAAAAAAGCTTCTAGGGAAAGGGTTACCGGGTTCAGCAGGGGTTGCAGTAGGAAAAGTAGCTCTTTCCACAGATATGGTGAAAGAAGGAGAATCTGTAATTTTAGTAAGAGTGGAGACATCCCCAGAAGATATCAAAGGCATGAGTTTAGCAAAAGGAATAGTAACGGTTAAAGGTGGAGCGACATCTCATGGAGCTGTAGTAGCTAGAGGAATGGGTAAATGTTGTGTAACTGGATGTGAAAGTATAAAAATAGATTCGAGTGAAAAGTTTTTCCAAATAGATGGAGAGAAGATTTTTGAAGGAGATATTATATCTATAAATGGATATAATGGTGAAATATATAAAGGTGAAGTAAAACTTAAAAAAGGTGAGATAAGTCAAGAGTTGAAAGAGCTTCTTGAGTGGTGTAAGGAGTTTAAGACTTTAGAGATTAGAATGAATGCAGATACACCAAATGATGTTTTGGTGGGAAGAGAGTTTGGAGCTGAGGGAATAGGTCTTTGTAGAACAGAGCATATGTTTTTTGAAGATGAAAAAATCTGGAGTGTTAGAGAGATGATAATAGCTAATACAAAAGATGAGAGAGAAAAAGCCTTAGAAAAACTTTTAGAACTTCAAAAGAAAGATTTTAAAAATATGCTTCACAAAATGGGTGGAATGCCTATGAATATAAGATTGCTAGATCCACCTTTTCATGAGTTTCTACCTAAAACTGAAAAAGATGTAAATAGATTAGCTCAACAATTAGAGAGGTCACCTTCTGAAATAGCAAGCAGAATAAAAGAATTAAAAGAAGAAAATCCTATGTTAGGTCATAGAGGGTGTAGATTGGCAATAACTTTCCCAGAGATATATGAGATGCAAGCAAGAGCTATAATGGAATCTGCGATTGAATGTAGTCATGAGGGAGGTAGTTGTGAGATTGAAATCATGATCCCTTTTATTGGAGGAATTAGTGAGTTTAAGTATATTAAAGAGGGAATTTTAAAAGAGATTGAAAAAGTATTTGAAGAGAAACAGAAAACTATAGATTATAAATTAGGAACTATGATGGAACTTCCAAGAGCGTGTTTAATTGCGAATGAAATAGCTGAAGAGAGTGCATTCTTTTCGTTTGGAACAAATGACTTAACTCAAACAACATATGGTATTTCAAGAGATGACTCAATAAAATTTATAGATCACTATAAAGCTAAAAATATAATGAAAAGAGATCCGTTCCAGTCAATAGATACTCGTGGAGTTGGAAAGCTTATAGTGTTAGCAAAAGAACTAGGGCAATCGGTGAAGCCAGACATAAAAATAGGAGTTTGTGGTGAACATGGAGGAGATCCGAAAAGTATAGAATATTTTAACGAATTAGGATTTAGTTATGTAAGTTGCTCGCCATTTAGAGTTCCAATTGCTATAGTAGCTGCTGCTCAAAGTGCTATACAAAAAAGGATGGGATAGAATGAATTTAAAAGAGGAAGAAATAAAATATTTAAAACTTTTATCGAAGAGTTTTCCAACAATTTCTGAAACGGCAACAGAGATAATAAATTTAGAAGCAATTTTATCTCTACCAAAAGGAACAGAACATTTTATAAGTGATATTCACGGTGAATATGAGGCATTCAATCATGTTTTAAAAAACTGTTCAGGAGTTATAAAAGAAAAAATTGAGAATCTATTTCCTAACATAATAGAAAAAGAGAGAAATCAGTTAGCAACAATAATTTATTATCCAAAAGAAAAAGTTGAGCTTATTCAAAGTTCGGGAATAGATATGCAGGAATGGTATAAAAAAACTATTCCCAGAGTTTTAGAAGTTTTAAAGATTGTTTCCTCAAAGTATACTCGTTCAAAAGTAGGAAAGGCTATGACAAAGGAGTTTTCATATATAATACAAGAGTTATTATATGAACGAGTTGAAGAAAAAAATAAAAAAGATTATGTTGAAGGTATAATTAAAACAATTATAGATATAAATCAAGGAAAAGAGTTCATAATAAATGTAAGCACTTTAATTCAGAAATTAGTGGTAGATAATCTTCATATAGTAGGGGATATATATGATAGAGGGCCGTATCCACATAAGATAATGGATAAGTTAATTAAATATCATAATGTAGATATTCAGTGGGGGAATCATGATATCCTATGGGTTGGGGCAGCATGTGGTCATGAGGCCTGTATAGCAAATGCGATAAGGATATGTCTAAGATATTCTAATCGTGAGATTTTAGAGGATGGATATGGAATAAATTTACTGCCATTGGCAACGTTAGCTATGGAGTATTACAGTGAAGATTCTTGTATAGAGTTTCAACCCAAAGGAAAAACAGAAAACAAAGAGACACAGTTATTATCTAAAATGCATAAGGCGATATCGATTATTCAATTTAAATTAGAGGGAGATATTATCAAAAGAAATCCAACTTTTGATATGCAAGATAGACTTCTTATGCATACTTTAATTGGTAAGAATAAAACCGTGGATTTGATTAATCCATATCTTTTGAATGAAGATGAGAAAGAGGTTGTAGAAGGCTTAGTTAGAAGTTTTAGAAACAGTGAAAAACTTCAGGAACATATAAAGTTTCTTTTAGAAAAAGGAAATGTGTATTTAAAAAGAAATTGTAATTTACTGTTTCATGGATGTATGCCTTTAGATGAAAAGGGTGGATTCAGAGAAGTAGATATCTTTGGAAAAAAATACTCAGGAAAACGATTGTTTGAAAGATGTGATCAACTTTGCAGAGAGGGATATTACGATGAGAATATTCAAGGCAAGGATTTTATCTGGTATCTTTGGTGTGGAAAAGATTCACCATTGTTTGGAAAAGATAAGATGAGAACTTTTGAAAGATATTTTTTTACTCAGAAAGAAACTCATAAAGAGGTCTATGATAACTATTATGAGTTTTTCGATAAAAAAGAGGTTGCTGAAAGAATTCTAAAGGAATTTGGAATTGAGGATGAGTATTCTCATATAATAAATGGTCATGTTCCAGTCAAAGTTAGAAAAGGAGAGACTCCAATAAAAGGGGACGGAAAAGTAATTCTAATTGATGGAGGCTTTTCAGAAGCCTATCAATCAACTACAGGAATAGCTGGTTATACTTTAATTTTTAATTCTCACGGAAAAAGATTGGTATGTCATAAACCTTTTGAAAATATAGGGGAATCTATTCAAAAATGTTTGGATATTCAGTCTACAACTGAGATTGTAGACAGTCGTTATGAAAGGTTAAAAGTTAGAGATACAGATGTGGGGAAAGAGTTAGAAGGTCAAGTGAAAGAGTTGAAAAAATTATTATTTTGTTATAAAAAAGGTATTATAAAAAGTTTGTAATAAAAATGGAAGAGTCAACTCTTCCATTTTTTAGTTTATTTACTTAAAATTTTATTTAAATTTGTAACGAATTCTAAAGGATTTTCTAAAGAAAAACCTTCAAGTAAAAGACCTTGATTATATAGAATATTAGAAAGTTCTTTTAGATCAGTTTCATTTGCTACTTGTAATTTATTAAATAGGGGGTGGTTTGGATTTATCTCTAGAACTTTTTGAGCTTTAACTCCCTCATTTCCAGGAATTTGAGATAAAAGCTTTTCCATCTCTAAAGATACTTCACCTTTAGAAGAAAGAGAAATTGAGCTATCTCCAAGTTCTGGATTAAGTTTTACTTCAACAACTTTTTCATTTAAAGTAGATTTTATTTTATCTAATAGAGATTTGTTGATTTCTGAAAGTTTTTTTAATTCCTCTTTTTCTTGTTCGCTCTCAAAAGAAACTTCGTAGACAGATTTAAACTCTTTTTCAGAGAAATTTTGCATAGTTTTTAAAGCAAATTCATCAGCAGCTTCTGTTAAATATAAAACTTCAAAATCTTTACTTAAAACATTAGAAACTTTAGGCATTTTTTCTAAAATTTCAATATTTTCACCAACAGCATAATAGATTTCATTTTGCTCAGGTTTCATTCTTTCTACATACTCTTTAAGAGATATAAAATCTTTATTTTTAGAGCTTTTAAACATAAGTAGGTTTTGTAGTTTATCTTTGTTTAATCCGAAATTTTCATGAACTCCGAATTTTATATGTCTTCCGAAAGTTTCCCAGAATTTTAGATATTTATCTCTATCATTATTCATAAGTTTTTCAAATTCTGAGATTATTTTCTTTTCTAAATTTTTAGATATATTTTTTAATTGTTGAGTTTTTTGTAGAATCTCTCTAGAAATATTTAGAGAAAGATCATCGGTATCAACAAGTCCTTTTATAAAGTTGAAATATTGCGGAATAAGTTCTTCGCATTTATCCATAATAAAAACATTTTTTGTATAAAGTTGTAATCCTCTTTTATATTCACGAGTATATAGATCATATGGCGGAGTAGTAGGAACAAATAAAATCGCATTATACTCTAAGCTACCTTGAATATTAAAGTTAAAGTGTAATAAAGGATTTTGCCAATCATGGAAGTTTGACTTATAAAACTCATTGTAATCCTCGTCTTTTAGTTCGTTTTTAGGTGTTTTCCAGATAGGTTTAGTAGAGTTAAGCCTTTCATCTTTAAAAAGAATTGGGTACTTAACATAATCTGAATATTTTTTAATAAGAGCTCTAAACTTATGTTCATTTAAAAACTCTTTATCTTCATCGTTATCTTTTATATGTAAAATAATAGAGGTTCCTATCTCAGCTCTATCAATCTCTTCGATATCATAGCTTCCTTCACCAGCTGAAATCCATCTAACTCCTTTATCAGAGTAAGGAGACTTTGTCTCTAAAATAATTTTGTCCGCTACCATAAAAGCAGAGTAAAAACCGACTCCAAATTGACCGATTATATTTAAATCACCACTTTTTTTAGCTTCCTCTAAAGAGTTTAAAAAAGCTTTTGATCCAGATTTTGCGATTGTACCAATGTTTTCAACGACTTCATCAAAAGTCATTCCAATACCCGTATCTTTGATAGTTAATGTTCTAGAATCTATATTTGGAATGATAGATATACTAAGTTCTTTAGAAGAATCTAAAATATGGGTATCTGTAAGAGCCTTGAATTTTAGTTTATCAATTGCATCGCTAGCATTAGAAATTAACTCTCTTAAAAAGATCTCCTTGTGAGTGTAGATTGAATGAACCATAAGGTTCAGAAGTTCTTTAGTTTCTGCTTGAAATACTTTAGTTTCTTTTTTCATCTTGTCCTCCTTAAAATAGCACTCCACACTTCTTGTGGCTAAGAAAATATATATCATATACTCTAAAAAAATGTCAAGAACTAAAAGAAAAACTTGTATTTTATAGTTCTTTGGTATATAATCTTTATGGAATTAGTAAAGAATTAGAAAAAGGTTGGTATATAGATGATTTTTCAAAGAACAGAACTATTGATAGGTAAAGAGAATCTAAATAAACTGAATAACTCACATGTACTTGTTTTTGGAGTAGGAGGAGTGGGAGGATTTGTAGTTGAGTCTTTAGTAAGAGCCGGAGTAGGTGAACTTACAGTTGTTGATTTTGATACTGTAGATATAACAAATTTAAATAGACAGGTTATTGCAACACAAGATACTATTGGTCAGGATAAGGTTGAAGTGATAAAAAAGAGAGCTCTTTCAATTAATCCAGAAATAAAGGTTAATGCCTATAAAGAAAAGTTTTTTAAAGATAAAAAAGAAGTGTTCTTCTCAGAAGATAAAAAATATGATTATATAGTTGATGCTATTGATTTAGTTACAGCTAAGTTAGATTTGATAACAATAGCCAAAGAATTAAAAATTCCAATAATCTCATCGATGGGAACTGGAAATAAAATAAATCCGACGATGTTAGAGATTGCAGATATTAGTAAAACGTCAGTGTGTCCTTTAGCGAAAGTCATGAGAGCGGAATTAAAGAAAAGAAGAATAGGAAAAGTTAAAGTATTATTCTCGAGAGAGTTACCGATGAAACCTAAAAGTTCAGAGGGCGATAGAGCAAAACAAAATAATGTAGGAAGTATATCATTTGTACCTTCAGTTGCAGGACTTATTATAGCAAGTGAAGTGATAAAAGATATAACTGGTTTAAAGAATGGTGGAGGAAATTAATATGAAAAAAATAGGAATTTTTTATGGAACAACTTCAGGAATAACTGCTGGGATTGTTGATGAAATAGAGTTTTATTTAAGAGGACAAGATTATGAAGTTTTTGACGTAGCCAACGGAATAGATGAGATGGCAGGATTAGATAATCTTATCTTAGTTTCTCCAACTTATGGTGTAGGAGAGTTACAAAGAGATTGGGAAACTGTTTATGAGACTTTTAAAACACTTGATTTTACAGGAAAAGTTGTAGGAATTGTAGGAGTAGGAAATCAATTTGCATTTGGAGAGTCTTATGTTGGTGCTATGAGAAAACTTTATGATGTTGTAGAGAAGAATGGAGCAAAAATAGTAGGATTTACTTCAACAGTAGGATATTCTTATGAAGAAACAGAGGCTATAGTAGGAGATCAATTCGTAGGATTAGCCCTAGATGAGAGTAATCAAGATAATGAAACTCCAGATAGAATAAAAGCTTGGATAGAGGAGATTAAACCTTTATTTAATTAAGAGGAAAAAGATGCAGAAAAGAAATTATAAAACATTGATAAAAGAGGAAGTTAAAAATCTTCTTAAAGATAAAGATACTGTACTTTTAGACGTTAGAACAGAAGAGGAGTATTGGGATGAATCTTTAAATGAGACAATTAATATTCCACTTCATGAACTAGGAGAGAGAATTACCGAGTTAGATAAAAATAAAACATATATAACTTTTTGTAGAAGTGGAGTTCGTTCAAAGTCTGCAGCTCTGATTTTATTAGAAGAGGGATTTGAAAATGTGTATAATTCTGAAGAGGGAATTTTAACTTGGTAACAAAAATTTGACAAAATTATTTTCATATGGTAATATAAATAAAATAAAAATTCAAGGAGAGTTCTAATGAAAAAAAATCAAGTTATTTCTAACAATGTAAATAGACAACCCATCCCCCCTAGATAGGGATTTGTGTTTTAAGCATTAGTTTATGTTTAGATACAGATCCATTTTGTGTTACAAATTTGGATCTGTATCTAAGGGGAAATAACTTTAAAAAAAGATTATTTTTATAGGATTCTTTTAATGAGGGTCACTTAGGTACAGTTGTACTTAGGTGACCCTCTTTTTATTTAAAAAAAATTTCGGAGGAGAAAAATGATAGGAGTAGAAACATTTATAACATTTGGAGCGTATTTAATATTTTTAATAGGAGTGGGAGTTTACTTTTATGGTAAAACCTCCAGTTCAGAGGATTACTTAATCGGTGGAAGAGGAGTAGGAAGTTGGGTAACTGCATTATCGGCACAAGCTAGTGATATGAGTGGTTGGTTGCTTATGGGTTTACCTGGAGCTGTTTATCTTTCAGGATTTGGGGAGATTTGGGTTGTAATAGGTCTTGCAATAGGGACTTATTTAAACTGGAAGTTTATAGCACCAAAATTAAGAGTAGAAACAGAGATTGAAGATACATTGACTTTACCAACATTTTTAGAAAGAAAATTAAAAGATGATAAGGGAACTATTAGAAAAATTTTGGCTGTAGGAACACTATTTTTCTTTACAATATACTCTTCATCTGGATTAGTAGCTGCTGGAAAATTATTTGAGTCGATACTTGGAATAGATTATAAGGTGGCAGTTGTAGTCGGAGCAGTAACAATCGTTGTGTATACATTTATGGGTGGATATTTGGCATCGTGTTGGACAGATTTCTTCCAAGGAGCTCTTATGTTTATGGCAATAATAGCTGTTCCAGTAATGGCTTATTATAAAATAGGAGATTTAGAAACTGTGAAGCAAGGAATAGAGTTAAAGGGAATAACTTTTGATATATTTAAACAAGGTGGAAAGAATATTGGAGTTATGGGTATCTTATCATCTTTAGCTTGGGGATTGGGTTATTTTGGACAACCACATATTTTAGTTAGATTTATGAGTATAAGTGATGTAAAAGAGTTAAAGAAATCTAGAAGAATAGCTATGATTTGGGTATTAATATCACTAATTGGAGCTATAGCAATTGGATTATTAGGAATTCCTTTATTTAAAGAGGTAAGTCAACTTGGTGGAGATGCAGAGAAGATATTTATTTATATGATAAAAGAGTTATTTAACCCTTGGGTGGCTGGAATTTTATTAGCAGCAATACTATCTGCAATAATGTCTACAATAGATTCTCAACTATTAGTATCATCAACAACATTAACTGAAGATTTTTATGAATATATAAAAAGAGATGCTACAGATAAAGAGATTATGTTTGTAGGTAGAGTTTGTGTAGTAGTGATTGCATTACTAGCTTTATTATTTGCTCTTAATCAAAATGCTAAAGTTTTATCGCTAGTTGCATATGCTTGGGGAGGATTTGGGACAATATTTGGACCAGCAATAATAGGTGTTTTATATTTAAAAGATGTAAGTGCAAAAAGTGTTTTATCAGGAATTTTAGTGGGGACATTTGTGTTTTTAATCTGGAAAGTTATTGGATTAGATGCTTATATGTATGAGCTATTACCAGGATTTATGACAAATTTAATAACAGTTTATATAGCTGAGAAAGTATTCTGTAAAAGGGTAGTTGAAGCATAATGAAAAAGGTACAAAATTATTTTGTACCTTTTTTTTCTAAATGTAATAATTCATCCTTTAAAGTTAATCCATACGCGTAACCTGTTAATTTTCCATTACTACCAATAACTCTATGACAGGGAATAACTATGGGAATTGGATTTTTATTATTTGCCATTCCGACAGCTCTACAAGCCTTTGGATTTCCAATAGCGATGGCAATGTCTTTATATGATTTTACTTCACCATAAGGTATTTTTAAAAGAGCATTCCAAACAGATTTTTGAAATTCTGTTCCTGATGGATTTATTTTAAAAGTGAAGTATTTTCTTTTTCCGTTTAAAAACTCTTCAATCTCTTTAAAAGCTTTTTCTAAAAGTTTTGTAAGTTTAAAGGTTCTATTTGAAGAGGGATTGTTGAGTTCTATTTTTGTGACTTCTTCTTCATTTGCTTCTATTTTAAGTAATCCGAGTGGAGTATCAAAAATATAAAAATAACCTGGAACTATATTTTTCATAAGACCTCCTATTAAAACATAATTTTAGATTATACTGAAATAATAGAAAAAAATCAAGATTATTTAAAAAAACATGTTCGTTAAAAGGTTAAAACTTTTAAAAACAAAATAATTGTAGTATAATAAATTAGTATGGTTTTGAAATTAAAAGGGAATTAAGTGAGAATCTTAAACGGTCACGCCACTGTGAAATGGACGAAGATAGTAAAACCACTGGGAAACTGGGAAGGGCTATTGTTAGGATGAAGTTGAGTCAGGATACCTGCCATAAAATTTAAATCTGCGAGTGACAGAATGGGAGGATTAAAAAAAGTGAATAAAAAATTTTTATTAGGAGCATTAGTTGTTGTAGCTAATTTAGCTGTGGCAGAACAAAAAGTTGTAAAGCTAGAAGAAAGTGTTATAACGAGTGAAAATACTTTTGCAACAGTAGCAGATATTCCAAAAAATATAACTGTTTTAACGGCCGAAGAGATAGAGCAAAGAGGAGCGAAGACAGTAGCGGAAGCTTTAAAATTAGTATCGAGTGTAACTGTTAAAGAGATGGGTGGAGCAGATGCGGCTTTTGATATGAGAGGGCAAGGAGCAACAGCAAAATCAAATGTAATAGTTCTTGTAGATGGGGCACCGATAAACTCAATAGATTTATCAGGATATAAAACAAGTTCAATCCCTGTAGATAATATAGAAAGAATAGAGGTTATTCCTTCGGGAGGTTCTGTTTTATATGGAGATGGAGCGATTGGTGGAACAATAAATATTGTAACTAAAATGCCAAAGGATAAAAAGAACTATGGTAGCTTAAATAGTGAAATAGGATCATATGGGTTAAAGAAACAGCAGGCTATATATGGAACTAAGATTAACGACAAACTATCTTTAGAATTAGATTATTTAAAAAAAGAGAAAGATGGATATAGAGATTATGCTAAGGATGATTTAGAAAGTTTTGGACTTAGAACAAGATATAAGTTAGCAGATGGAGAGTTTGGATTTAAATATAATTATTCGAATAATGAGTTTAGAGCTCCTGGAAGTTTAACAAGAGAAGAGGTTGACGGAGATAGAACTCAAGTTTCAAGTAACCCGAAGACATGGAAAGTTGATGGGAAAACAGAGAAAAATGATTTTGCTGGAGATTATGTATATAATATTGATTCTAATTTAGAATTTAAATTATTAGGAACATTTACTCATGAAAGATACTCTTCAAATGGAAGTAACTATAAAACCGAGATAAAATACTTAAAACCACAATTGAAATACTCTTACTTAGATGATAGTTATGTTGTTATAGGCGGAGATATTTATAAAGGACATACAACGGATTTTGCATATGGAAATGGAAAGGCAGAAAAAGATTCATTGGGTGGATTTTTAATAAATAGTTATACTATTGATAAGTTTAGATTTACCCAAGGGTATAGAAGACAAAATATAGAGTACAATGGTTTGAAGGATGATGAAAATAAAAATAAAATAAAATATAACAAAAAATTTAAAGAGGATGCAGTTGAGCTAACAGGAAGTTATCTATATTCAGATTCAGGATCGACTTATGTAAGTTATACAACAGGATTTAGAGCTCCAAATACTGATGAGATTCGTGCTTGGGATGGAGAATATAAACCTCAAAGAACAGAAACTTATGAAGTTGGAGTAAAGGATTACATAGGAAATACATATGTTTCGACATCTGTATTCTATATTGAGACTGAGAACGAAATTTTTTATGGAAAAAATGATTCAACTGATGAGAAAAGTAATAGAAATTTAGATGGAACAAGTAAAAGAAAAGGAATCGAGGTTTCATTAGAGCACTACTTTGATAAGTTGACGATTTCAGAATCATTGACATATATGAGAACAGAGTTTAAAGATGGAAAGGATATTCCAGGGGTTCCAAATGTAAAGGGAGTATTGAACTTTAATTATAGATTTAATGATAAGTTAACTTTAAATAACTCTTGGGAGTATTATGGTAAAGCTTTTGATGCATCTGATGAAGAAAATATAAGAGAAAAAGTGAATAGTTATTTAATAAGTGGAATATCTATGTCATATGACTTTAAAGATGGATTAATTGTAAGTGTAGGAGTAAATAACCTATTTAATGAAAAATATTATGATTACATAGGATATAAAGAAGCGAGTAGTTGGGATCCAAGATTTGGAAGAGTATATTATCCAGCAGCAGAAAGAAATTATTATTTAGGAGTTAAGTACAGCTTCTAAGAAAGAGATGCTCTTTTCAAAGTTTGAAAGGGGCATTTTTCATATTATTTGAAGGAGAGGGCAATGTTAAAAAAAATAATGATATTAAACACTTTCATTTTCACAATTTGTTTTTCAAGAGTATTAGTAGATAGTACAGGAAGAGTAATTGAAATACCAGAAAATATTGAAAGAGTAATATCGACTGTACCATCTAATACAGAGATTATTGTAGACATGGGTTTAGTAGATTTGCTAATAGGGGTAGATAGTTATTCAGAAAAAGTAGATGAAAGATTAAAGGGAAAAGGTTTTTTAAGAAGTGATGATTTGAATGAGGAAAAGATAGTAGAATTAATGCCAGACTTAGTAATTTCATCTCATCATAATTTGAAAAAAGGAAAAGAAAGTTTAAAATTTTTTGATGAAGTTGGAATTCCAGTGTATGTTATTAAAAGTCCAAAATCACTTTCTGAAGTAGCGGATTCTGTAACAGAGATAGGCGAAGTTTTAAATAGAAAAGATGAGGCCCAAAAATTGAAGGATAGATTTATTGAAGAGTTGAAGATGATAGTTTCAAATAGAAATTTAGAAAATAAAAGAGTTTATTTTGAAATTTTGGATAGCCCTATATATACAACAGGAGCTGAAACTTTTTTAAACGATGCTTTAGAAAGTATAGGTGGAAGAAATATTTTTAAAAGTGAGAAGGGATGGATTTCACCACCATTAGAATCTATTCTAGAAAAAAATCCAGAAATTATATTAGTAGGCGAAGATAGAAAATATATGATAGAAGAGATATTAAAAAGAGTTGAATGGCAAGAGGTAGATGCTATAAAAAATAGAAATGTTTATTTTGTTGATGAAAGCATTAATAGACCATCAACAAGGGTTTTAAAAGCTTTAAGAGCATTAAAGGAAGTGTTGAAGAGATGATAACATTTAGTTTTGTACCCAAGAAAAATGAGCAGCAGGAGTTTGAAGTTATATATAGTCAACTTAGTCAAAAAGGTATATCGGGAATAGAAACAATTATTGGAGATCACTTGGATTTTTCAGAGTACCGAAATTATCCAGTAAAAGGAGTGCATCTTTTATATTATCCAACGTGGTTGGAATTTTGGAAAGGTGACTGGAAGAAAGTTAAAGAGGATTTTTATAATGATGAAGGGATAAAAAATTATTATAGAGGCTTTGATAAAAATATTTTGTTAGAAACATTTAAAGAGCAATTTGAAAACGCTAAAAGAATAGGAGCTAAATACATGGTTTTTCATGTGTCACATGTTCGACCTAAAGATATATTTGATTTTGATTTTGAGTATACAGATTTAGAAGTTTTAAATGAGTGTATAAAAATAATAAATGAAGTTTTTGAGGGGGAAGGTCCGTTGTTGTTATTTGAAAATCTACCTTGGCCAGGATTAAATTTTAGAAGTTATGAGATGACAAAATATTTTATTGAAAAGGTGAACTATCAAAATAAAGGGCTTCTTTTAGATTTTTCACATCTAATTTGTTTAGAGAGATCAGTAACAAATTTTAAAGAAGCTGATGATTTTATAATTGATAGAATTGAGAGGATGAAAGAGTTGAAAAACTATATATTTGGATTACATGTAAATGGAGTGAAGTTTGGAAACTATTTGGATAGTGATTTCAAAACTGAAGTTTCTAAGTGGAAAGAAGGAGATCGATTTGAAAAATTTCAAATAGAACTAAAGCACATGAAAAATATAGATCCTCATTTAGTGTATGAAGGTGGTCTAAATAAAATAATGAAACACTTACCTAATTTGAAATATATAAATTTAGAGTTAGGTTTTACATCTCTGTTAGACTTAAAAGAGAAAGTTTTAGAGCAGTTAAATTATCTCAAAATAAATTCTTAAAAGATGAAAAATATGATATACTCTATATTATAGAACGTTAAGATTTTCGCGGGAGGAAATATGGCACAAGGAAATTTAGAAATAGATAAAAATATAGATGAAACAACATTAGCAAAAGTGGATGAAATTCAAAACGAAGAACAAAAAGAACAAGAAGAGATCGTATCAGATCCAAATAAACTTTACAATATACTAGGTGTTATGTTTGAAACTACAAAGAAAAGATATAGTTTTGAAATTGTAGATGATATAGAGTATAAAAAAGGTGACAGGGTAATCGTTGACACTATAAGAGGAAAAGAGATTGGTATTGTTTATGGTGGACCTATGCAGCTTCCAGAAAGAGTATTGGTTTTACCACTAAAACCAGTTGTAAAAAAAGCAAGCGAAGAAGAGATTAAAAAATATGAGACACTTCGTTTAGAAGCGAATGAAGCTTTTAAGGTATGTAAAGAGAGAATAAATCATCATAAACTTCCAATGAAGCTTATTGAAACTGAATATACATTTGATAAAACAAAACTTATATTTTATTTCACAGCTGAAGGAAGAATTGATTTCAGAGATTTAGTAAAAGATTTAGCAAATATCTTTAAATTAAGAATAGAGTTAAGACAAATTGGTGTGAGAGATGAAGCTAGAATTCTTGGAAATATAGGAGTATGTGGAAAGGAACTTTGTTGTAGAACATTTATCAATAAGTTTGATTCAGTATCAATAAAAATGGCAAGAGACCAAGGGCTGGTAATTAATCCAACAAAAATTTCAGGAGTATGTGGAAGATTACTTTGCTGTATCAATTATGAATATAAACAATACGAAGAAGCATTAAGAGTTTATCCAGCTGTAAATCAGTTAGTTAAAACAACTAAAGGTGAGGGGAAAGTAATGAGTATCAGTCCTCTAAATGGATTCTTATATGTTGATGTTGAAGGAAAAGGAATCATGAAAGTTCTTATCGATGAAATAAAATTCAATAAAAAAGAAGCTAAAAAATTACAAAATGTTTTATCGACTGAAGAATTGCAACATAAAGTTTTAGAAAAGGAGTAGTAAACACAAATGGTTTTAGAAAATGAAGATATAGCTAACATCTGTGATGGATATAGCTTAATTCAAAAAAAAGATGGATTTAGGTTTGGAACTGATGCAGTTCTACTGTCTAATTTTTTCAATGGGAAAAAGAATGCAAAAGTTTTGGAGATAGGCACAGGAAACGGAGCTATTCCAGTACTTTTATGTGCTAAAGATAAAATTACTAAAATGAAAGCTGTAGAAATTCAAAAAGAAATTGCTGAGTTGGCAGTAAGAAATATAAAGAGAAATAACTTAGAAGAAAAAGTTGAAATTGTGAATATAGATGTAAAAGATCTTGGAGAGGGAAATACATATGATTATATAATTTCAAATCCGCCATATATGGTTTTAGATGGCAAAGAGATTAACGAAAAAGATATAAAAAGTATAGCTAGACACGAGATAAAACTAAATTTAAAAGAGTTTGTTGAAAATGCAAAAAGGCTATTGAAGCCAAGAGGCGAACTATTTATGGTTCACAAAAGTTACAGATTTTTAGAGATATCAGAGGAACTTGGAAAATGTGGATTTTCTGTAAAAAGAGTAAAATTTGTTCACTATTCAAAAGACAAGGATTCAAGTATAGTTTTAATTGAAGCTAGTAAAGGGAGAAAAAATATATTAAAAATTGAAACTCCTATTTTTTTAAACGATAATTAAAGAGATTTTATGGGAGAGGATAATAAACCTCTCCCTATTTTAATGGAGGCGATTATGTTTAAGATAAGTTCTAAATATACTCCTACAGGAGATCAGCCAGAAGCTATCAAAAAATTAGTTAAAGGATTGAAAGATGGAATTAAAGATCAGACTCTTTTAGGGGTAACAGGATCTGGAAAAACATTTACTGTAGCAAATATAATAAAGGAAAGTGGAAGACCAGCCTTGATTTTAGCACCAAATAAAACCTTAGCAGCTCAATTGTTTTCAGAATATAGAAGTTTTTTTCCAGATAATGCAGTTGAGTATTTTGTATCATACTATGATTATTATCAACCAGAAGCTTATATAGCAACAACTGATACCTATATAGAAAAAGATTCATCTATAAATGATGAGATTGATAAATTTAGAAATGCTGCAACGGCGGCACTAATAAATAGAAAAGATGTAATAATTGTAGCTTCAGTTTCCGCGATATACGGATTAGGATCCCCAGATACATATAAGAAATTAACGATTGCAATTGATAAAAAAACAGGATATAGTAGAAAAAAATTGATATCTAAATTAATAGAGCTAAGATATGAAAGAAACGATTTAGCTTTTGAAAGAGGTAAATTTAGAGTAAAAGGGGATGTAATTGATATATATCCATCTTATATGGAGAATGGATATAGAATAGAGTTTTGGGGAGATGATATAGAAGATATTTCAGAAATAAATACTTTAACAGGTCAGAAGGTCAAAAAGAATTTAGAGAGAATAGCTATATCGCCAGCAACTCATTATGTCACAGAAGAGAGTGAGCAAGAAGCGATAGTAGAAAGAATAAAAAGTGATTTGAAAAATGAAGTTAAAGAATTTGAGAGTAAAGGAAAACTTTTAGAAGCCCAAAGATTGAAGCAAAGAACAGAGTATGATTTAGAGATGATAAGAGAAGTTGGATATTGTAAAGGGATTGAAAACTATTCACGATACTTAACAAATAAAAATCCAGGGGACAAACCAGATACTTTGATGGATTATTTTCCAAAGGATTTTGTGGTATATATAGATGAGTCTCATATTGGAGTTCCTCAAATAAGAGGGATGTACAATGGAGATAGAGCTAGAAAAACATCATTAGTTGAAAATGGATTTAGAGTAAAATCAGCTTTAGATAATAGACCTCTTACATTTGAAGAATTCAGAGAGAATTGTAAGCAAACTATATTTATATCAGCAACCCCAGGAGATTTTGAGATTGAGCATTCCAAAGGATATATAGCTGAACAGTTAGTTAGGCCTACCGGTATTTTAGATCCTGTAATTGAAGTTAAAGAGACTAAAAATCAAGTGGATGATTTATTAGAAGAGATAAGAAAAAATGTATTGAAAAAAGAGAGAGTTCTTGTAACAACGCTTACAAAAAAAATGGCAGAAGAACTTTCTGAATATTATATGACTTTGGGTGTCAAAGTGAAATATATGCATTCAGATATAGACACTCTTGAAAGGATAGAGATAATCAAAGGATTAAGAAAAGGAGAGTTCGATGTTCTTGTTGGAATAAATCTTTTGAGAGAGGGGCTAGATATACCAGAAGTTTCATTAGTTGCTATCTTAGAAGCAGATAAAGAGGGATTCTTAAGAAGCAAAAGATCTTTAGTTCAGACAATAGGAAGAGCGGCAAGGAATGTTGATGGAAGAGTAATTTTGTATGGAGATGTAATAACAGATTCTATGAAATACGCTATCGATGAAACAAATAGAAGACGAAAGAAGCAACGAGAGTACAATCTATTGAATGGAATAGAACCTAAAACAATATATAGAGAAGTATCTGAATCTCTATTTACGTGGGATAATGGAGACAAAGATGAGCAAAGCTCTAAACATTTCAGCAGTAAAGAGGATATTGAAAAAGAGATAAATATCCTGCTGAAAGAGATAAAAATATTATCAGAAGAGTTAGATTTCGAGAAAGCGATACAAAAAAGAGATGAGATGAATAAGTTAAAACTAATGCTTTTAGAGATATAGGAGATATTTATGGATGAGATAGTTTATAGTGTAACAGAGTTCAATAAAATGGTAAAAGGGTATATAGATGAAAATCCAAATTTTCAAGAATTTTTTTTGAAAGGAGAGTTATCAGGAGTAACTTACTATAAGAGTGGACATCTGTATTTTACATTAAAGGATAAAAGTAGCCAAATAAAGTGTGCTGCATTTAACTATAAATACAAAAGAATTCCTGAGGATTTGAAAGAGGGGGATTCTATAAAAATATTTGGTGATGTAGGATTTTATGAGGCTAGAGGAGATTTTCAAGTATTAGTTAGACATGTTCAAAAAGAAGATAAGCTTGGAGAGATGTTTGCAAAATTGGAAAAACTAAAAAATGATTTAGAAAAAGAGGGGTTATTTTCACCCTTATTTAAAAAAAGACTTCCTAAATATCCAAATGCAATTGGAATTGTAACAGCATATACAGGAGCAGCTTTTCATGATATAGTAAATACAACTAGAAAAAGATTTGAAAATATAGATATCTATATTTATTCGGCTAAGGTACAAGGAATTGGGGCTAAAGAGGAGATTGTAAAAGGGATCGAAACATTAAATAGAATTCCTGAAGTTGATTTGATAATAGCTGGACGTGGTGGTGGAAGTGTTGAGGATTTGTGGGCCTTTAATGAAGAAGAGGTAGCAAGAGCTTTTTATAGAAGTGAAAAACCGATAATATCAGCTGTAGGTCATGAGATTGATAATTTACTTTCAGATTTGGTTGCAGATGTAAGAGCAGCAACACCAACTCAAGCTGTAGAGATAGCCATACCTGTAAAATCGGAAATAGAAAAACAGATACTAGATAGAGAAAAGAGAGTGAGAAGCTCTATTGATAGAACTTTAAGGTTGAAAAAAGATGAGTTAGAAAAACTAAAAAACAACTATGTTTTAAAAAATTTTATTAGAACAATAGAGGAGAAAAATCAAAATTTAGTATATTTAGAAGAAAGATTAGAAAAATCGTTAAATAACATTTTTAAAGAAAAGAGACACGAGTTAGAACTAAGAACAGAAAAAATAATTGGATTAAATCCATTAGCAGTTTTAAGTAGAGGGTATTCTATAACAAAATCTAAAAATAAATCTTTGAAAAATTTATCAGAGATAAAAGTTGGAGATGAGATAGAAACAATATTAAATTTTGGAAAAATAATAAGTGAAGTAAAGGAGATAAAATAAATGAAAAAGATATTTTGTTTAATATTTATTCTTTTGAGTTTAGGAAGTTTTGCTGAAGAAAGACCGGCTCAAATTCAAAACTTAGAAGCTCAAATAGCGAGAGAGGATGATAGGGATAAAGCTGCAGTTCTTATAAAAGAATATGAAAGATATTTTAAAAGTTATTTATCATCGATAAGTAGCAACGAGAATAGTATTTTTTATTTAGGAGATCAGTATTTTAGAAATAGGAAATATGAGAGAGCTGCTCAGATTTTTAGCAGTAATATAGATAGTTCGAGAAATCTATTTGGAGCAGCAACAAGTTATAGATTTATAGGGGATTATAATAAAGCAATCGATTTTTATAGTGTGGCAATAACAATTGAACCGAGTATGAAAGAGGCTTATTTAGGGAGAGGGTTAGCGTATAGAAATTTAGGGCGATATAATAAAGCTATAGAGGATATTCAGATATATATGAACTATTCTCCAACAGTAGAAGGCTTCTTGGCGTTAGGTGATATTTATTTAGCGGAAAAAAAGATAGATAGAGCAAGAGAGATACTTCAAGAGGGAAGAAGAGTTTACCCTCAATCAAAAGAGATCAGCAATATGTTGACATCTACTTATTCTAGATAATTAGAGAGGTGAAAGATGGAGTGGTATCGATTAAAGTTAATAGGATTGAAAAGTAGTAAGATTAGAGTTTTGATGAATCGTTATAAAAGATATAAAGATATTTTTACTAATCTAAATGAACTGGAAAATATATTAAGTTTAACCTCGGAAGATACCGAACTTATTGCCAACTCACATAATTGTGAAAAATACCTGGAGGTTATGGATTATTTAGAAAGAAACAGGATAGGGTTGATAGACTTAAACGACTACAGATATCCAGAAAGCTTGAAGAATATTTCAAAACCTCCACTTTTTCTTTTTTATAAAGGAAATATAGAGCTTTTAAGTAAAAAAAGAATAATCTCTGTTATTGGGACAAGAAGAGCTACAAAATATGGAGAGCTAGGATGTCAAAAGATAATAAAGGGATTAGTAGATGGTGAAGTTGTTATTGTTAGTGGATTGGCTTTAGGAATAGACTCTTTTGCTCATAGTGAAACTTTAAAATTGAATGGTAAAACAGTAGCAGTTTTAGGGTGTGGGATAAATATAGATTATCCTCGGAGTAACATAAAACTAAGGAAAGAGATAGAGAAAAAAGGTTTAGTTATATCAGAATTTCCGTTAGGAGCAGAACCTAGTCCTGAAAAATTTCCTATTAGAAATAGAATTATAGCAGGTCTTAGTGTGGGAACAGTTGTTATTGAAAGTTCTATGAAAGGCGGAAGTTTAATAACAGCAAATTTAGCATTGGATGAAGGAAGGGATGTATTTGCAATTCCAGGAGATATAACATATCCTCTTTCTCAAGGGTGTAACGAGCTTATAAAAAACTCTCAAGCTAAATTAGTAACCCATGGAGATGATATATTAAAAGAATATGAATGGAGTAAAAAAACAGAAACTGGTGAAGAGTTAAATCGTTTAACTGGAATAAAATTAAAAATTTATAGTGTATTAAAAACGAAAATGCACTTAGAGGAAATTAAAAGAGAAGTTGAGTGTCAAACTAGTGAATTACTGAGCAATTTAATGGAGTTAGAAATAGAGGGGTATGTTCAAAGTCTTCCAGCAGGTCATTATCGAAGGCGTTTGTAAATGGGAAACTTGGTGCCCTTAGTTGATTTTTTTAGTATTTTCTAATATAATTAAGAGCGAATAATGTATATAGAGAAAAAATTAGGGGTGAAAGTAGTGGCGAAAAAAAATTTAGTAATAGTGGAATCTCCTGCAAAAGCGAAAACAATTGAAAAAATATTGGGGAATAATTTTCATGTAACAGCTTCATTTGGACATGTAAGAGATTTACCTAAGAGTAAAATTGGAGTAGATGTGGGGGACGGATTTAAACCAAGCTATTCAACAATAAGAGGAAAAGGCGATGTAATAAAAACCTTAAAAGATTTAGCTAAGAAGTCGAATAAAGTATATCTAGCATCCGATCCGGATAGAGAAGGAGAGGCTATAGCTTGGCATATAGCTCAAACATTGAAATTAGATGAGAACGAAGCTAATAGAATAGAGTTTAATGAGATTACAAACACTGCCATAAGAGAAGCTATAAAAAATCCTAGAAAAGTTGATATTAATAGAGTTAATGCTCAACAAGCAAGAAGAATTTTAGATAGATTAGTTGGATATGAGATAAGTCCTTTATTATGGAAATCAATATCTTCGAATACAAGTGCTGGAAGAGTTCAATCGGTTGCATTAAAGTTAGTTTGTGATTTAGAGGATAAAATAAAAAAGTTTATACCTGAGAAGTTTTGGGATATAAAAGGGGAGTTCAAAAATAAAATGAATCTTTCTCTTTATAAAATAGCAGGAAAAAGATTTGAAAGAGTTACAGATGAAGATGTGGTGAAAGATATACAATTAACTCTAAATTCTGAGTATGCTGTTATAAACTCAAAAGTTAGTAAAAAATCAAAAAATCCACCTTTACCATTAAAAACAAGTACATTACAGCAATTATCATCTTCGTATTTAGGGTTTTCTGCATCAAAAACAATGTCAGTAGCTCAAGGTTTATATGAAGGAATAAGTATTGAAGGAAACCAAAAAGGTTTGATAACATATATGAGAACGGATTCAACAAGAGTTTCAGAAGAGGCTAAAGGTATGGCCAAAAGCTATATATTAGAGATGTTTGGTAAAGAATACCTGGGAAAAGAAACTACAAAAAAGAAAAAAGATGAGAAGATTCAAGACGCCCATGAAGCGGTAAGACCAACGGATATATATTTAGAGCCTGATAAAATAAAGAAGGATTTAACTCCAGATCAATATAAATTATACAAACTTATTTGGGAAAGATTTATGATTTCGCAGTTAGCTCCTATGGAATATGAGCAATTTGAAATAATTTTAGAAAATGGAGATTATCAATTTAGAGGAACTCTAAATAAAATAACATTTGATGGTTATTATAAAGTTTTTAAAGATGAAGAGGAATTGCCGCTAGGAGAGTTCCCAGCGATAAATGAGGGCGATTTCTTACAGTTAAAGAAATTAAATATAAAAGAGGATTGGACAAAACCGCCAGCAAGATTGACAGAATCGTCATTAGTTAAGAAACTAGAAGCTGAAGGAATAGGAAGACCATCTACATATGCTTCGATAATTGAAACTTTAAAGAAAAGAGAGTATGTTGTATTAGAAGGAAAAAGTTTCGTACCTACAGAGCTGGGATATGAAATAAAATCAATTTTAGAGAAAAACTTCAAAGATATAATGGATGTTAAATTTACAGCTTCTTTAGAGGATGGATTAGATTTAGTTGAAGAGGGTGAAAGAGATTGGATAGGTATTTTAGAAAATTTCTACTCAAAACTTGCGAAAGATTTAGAACTTTATAAAGTTAAAGTTGAAGAAGAAACAAACAGAATTATAACATCAGATGTACCTTGTCCTTGTGGAAAAGGAAATATGATAATGAAAAATGGAAGATTTGGAAGATACCTGTGTTGTGTCGATGAAGAGTGTAAAGAGAAATACTCTCTAAAAGGGATAGATATTCCTTTAGATGACATAAAAAAAGGTGATATAAAGGTAAAGGAACTTTTAGAAGAACAACTGAGAGTCAAACAAGGAAAGTTGACAGATGTTTATTCTGAAAATGGAAGTAGATTACTTTTAAAGCTTGGAAGATTTGGAAGTTATTTAGAAAGCGAAAACTTTAAAGATGACAATGAAAGAGTTTCTTTGCCAGCTGAAGTAAAAAAACTTTTAATGAATTCATCAATAGAAGAGATTGATGGTGTTGTTCAATTGAATTGGATAATGGAGAGAATTCAGAAAGAAGAAAATGAGATTTTAAAAAATGCTGGAAATTGTGAAAAGTGTGGAAAACCATTTAAAATCGGAAGAGGAAGATGGGGAAAATTCTTAGCATGTACAGGATATCCAGAGTGTAAAAATATAAAAAAATTAGAAAAAGAAAAAAAAGATAAATAAAAGGACTCGCCTTTTTAGGCGAGACTTTTGTATGTATAAAAAAGGAGAATAGATGAGAAACAAGGAAGTTATAGTAATAGGAGCTGGACTAGCCGGTTCAGAAGCAGCATATCAATTAGCGAAAAATGGAGTAAAAGTAAAATTATATGAGATGAGACCAAAGGTTTCAACAGAAGCTCATAAGAGTGATAAATTTGCAGAGTTAGTATGTAGTAATTCATTAGGTGGAGATCATTTAGGAAATGCCTCGGGACTAATGAAAGAAGAGTTAAGAAGAATGGGTTCTTTATTGATAGAGATTGCAGATGAAACTAAAGTACCTGCGGGACAAGCTTTAGCAGTAGATAGAGAAGGGTTTTCAGAAATAGTAACAAAAAAGTTACAATCTATGGAAAATATAGAGATTGTATATGATGAATTAAAAGAGATACCAAAAGATAAAATTGTAGTTGTAGCAAGTGGACCATTAACTTCTGAGGATCTTTCTAAAAATATAGCAGAGATGTTAGAACAGGAATATCTATATTTCTACGATGCAGCAGCACCAATAGTGACATTAGAATCGATTGATAAAGATAAGGTTTACTTCCAATCAAGATATGATAAGGGAGAGGGAGAGTATATAAACTGTCCGATGGATAAAGAGCAATATCAAGCCTTCTATGATGAATTAATAGCTGCAGAAAGAGCTCCTATGAAAAAGTTTGAAGAGGAAAAACTGTTTGAAGCATGTATGCCAGTTGAGAGAATAGCTCAAAGAGGGTTTAAGACACTATTATTTGGACCATTAAAACCAAAAGGTTTAACAAATCCTAAAACAGGTAGAGAGGATTTTGCTGTAATTCAATTAAGACAAGATGACAAAGATGGTAAGCTTTATAACTTAGTTGGATTCCAAACTAATTTAAAATGGGGAGAACAAAAAAGAGTATTTTCTATGATCCCTGGATTAGAAAATGCAGAGTTTATAAGATATGGTGTAATGCATAGAAATACATTTATAAATTCAACAAAACTATTAACACCTGCACTAAATTTAAAATCGAATGAAGATATATATTTTGCTGGACAAATAACAGGTGGAGAGGGATATGTTTGTGCTATTGCAACAGGAATGATGGCAGCTACAAATATTTTAAGAAAAATGGATGGAAAACAACCTTTAATTTTAGATGATAGAAGCTCAATTGGTGCAATAATAAAATATATAACAGAAGAGAAGAAAAATTTCCAGCCGATGGGACCAAATTTTGGAGTAATAAGATCTTTAGAGGAAAGAATAAAGGATAAAAAAGAAAAATATAATAAAATTTCTAAAATAGCTTTAGATTATTTAGATGAAAAGTTAAGCCAAGATAAGTAAAAGGAGTTTGGGATGGGTACTCTTAATTTATTAAGTGATATAAAAGAATTTTTATATCACTGTGAATTTGCAAAAGGGAAAAGTTTAAATACAATTAAATCGCTTAAAATAGATTTATATAGATTCAATGAGTACATTATAAAATGTAATGACCTTGAGAAAATTTCAGATATAGATGGATTTAATTTTAGAGAGTTTTTGATAGAGCTTCAAAATGAAGATATAGGAAAAAGATCTTTGAATAGAAAAATTTCATCTTTAAAATCATTTTTTAAATATTTAAAAGATGTTGAGAAAATAAAAAGTAATCCAGCTCAGTTGATAGTGGCTCCTAGTTACGATAGAGGAGTGCCTGAAGCTTTGAGCTTAAAAGAGATAAAAGATTTAAGAAAAGCAATCGAGTTAAAAAATTATCATAGTTTAAGAGATAGACTGATAGTTGAACTTTTATATTCAAGTGGTATAACTTCTCAGGAGTTATTAGGTTTAGGAGAAGAAGTTTTTGAAACTGAAAAAAGAGAGGTTATTGTAAGCAGCTTTAAAAAATATAGAACAGTTTTTTTTAGCGAGAGAACAAGAGAGTTTTTAAAAAGATACATTCAGGCAAAAAAAGAAAAGCTAGGAGAGCGTTATAAAAAAGAGATTCTTTTTGTTAATGGGTCAGGTGGAAGACTGACAGACCGTTCTCTTAGAAGATTGATAGATAGATACGCTTTGAGAGCAGGAATAACAAAAGAGATTAGTCCCCATAGCTTTAGACACACATTTGCTGTTCATATGCTAGAGAATGGTATGACTTTAAATCAACTACAAAAATTGTTAGGGCATACAAATTTAGATTCAACAAAAATTTATATAGAAGCATTAGAGAGAAAGAAAAGAAAAGAGTTAGCTAAAGAGTTAAGTGCAGAATAGAGCATAGAAATATTAATATTATATAATTGAAGGAGTGTTTATGACGAAAAAATGTATAGGATGTGGAATTGAACTTCAAGGTGAAAATCCTAGTTCTAATGGATATTTACCTAAATCTGTTTTAGAAGGAGATAACAAAGAGTTACTTTGCCAAAGATGTTTTAAAATAAAAAATTATGGACAATATATACCTATAAAAATGACGAAAGAAGACTATAGAGCTGAAGTTAAAAAGAGTTTAGCAGAAGCGGATGTAGCTATTCCTGTGTTTGATATAATAGACTTCGAAGGTTCATTTGATGACGAGATACTTGATGTATTGAGAGAGATGGATTCAATAGTAGTTATAAATAAGTTGGACTTAATACCGGATGATAAGCATCCATCAGAAGTTGCTGATTGGGTAAAAGGAAGATTAGCAGAAGAGGGAGTTGCACCTTTAGATATCGCAATTGTGAGTTCAAAGAATGGATATGGAATAAATGGAATATTCAAAAAAATAAAGCATTTTTATCCAAATGGAGCTAAAGCATTAGTTTTAGGAGTAACAAATGTTGGAAAATCAAGTATAATCAATAAACTTATTGGAGCCAAAAGAGTAACTGTTTCTAAGTTCCCAGGAACAACTTTAAAAAGTGTAAAGACAGAGATACCTTTCTCTAAAATTACATTAATAGATACTCCAGGATTAATTCCAGAGGGAAGATTCTCAGATTTTGTTTGTCAAGAGTGTAATCAAAATATAATCCCAGCAAATGAGATTTCTAGAAAGACTTATAAAGTTCAAAAAAATAGAGTAATCTTAATTGGTGGAATGATTCAAATGAAGATATTAAATGAAGATGATTTAAAACCGATATTCTCAGTATATGCTTCAAAAGGAGTTACATTCCATGAAACTAATATTGATAAGGCTGAAGAGTTAATGAATGGAGCAGATTTCATAGCACCACCATGTGATGACTGTAGAGATGAGTTTAATTCTTTAGAAAAAGAATCGGAAATCTATACTGTAGAAACAGGAGAGGAACTAGTATTCAAAGGATTAGGATGGTTATCTGTAAAAAGAGGACCTCTTTATGTAGAAATCACATCACCAAAAGGTGGAGAGATAATAATAAGAGATGCATTTATAAAACCAAGAAGATCATAAAATAAGAGGGTTGCAAGGTATATGGAAAGAGATGGGAGAATAACTACTTTAAACTGGATTGTAAATATAGCAGTAACAATTCTATTTATCTATTTGGCTATGAGAGGAATTGATGACTTAACAGGAACATATAAAATAGATGAAACTATAAGAAATACAAAAGAACTTAGAATAGCATTAGAGAGATATTATCAGCTAACAGGTGATTATCCAGAATTAACAAAACCTGGAGTAAATTTAAATCTACATCTCTTAGACTATACAAATAGCAAGGGACAGAAGATCTCTTTTGCAGAGATTTATGGAAGAAAAACACTGGCAAAAACTTATGGAAGTAATTCTATTATTGCATCAAATGAAGTTTATGATATACAAGACTTTGAAAAGGGAAGTAAAAATGGAGGATGGAATTACAATTATTCTCAGAAAACTGGAGAGATACATCCAAACTTGCCAGAAGATATATATATAGAAAAAATAAACTGGAATAGACAGTAGTAACAAAAATGGAGGAAAGAAATGTACGATATTATATTTTTAGGTGGCGGACAAGCCGGAGTTTTTGGAGCATATGAGGCGATAAAAAAGAATAAGGATTTAAAAGTTTTAGTTTTAGATAAAGGAAGAATGTTAACTCAAAGAGTTTGTCCAAAGGAGAAGTTAGGAACATGTGTTAAGTGCCCAACTTGTGCAATAATATATGGTGTTTCAGGAGCAGGAGCTTTCTCGGATTCTAAATTCAATATGGATTATAGAGTTGGAGGAGATGTTCATGTTCTAACTGGAAAAACGATTGTAAATGAAACTATTCAGTATGTAGCTGATATATATAAGGATTTTGGATTTGATGAAAAACCATCAGGATTAGAATATAACCAAACTATGTTAGATATAAAAAAGAGATGTATTGAAAATAATGTACAATTAGTTGATACTCCAACAATGCATTTAGGAACAGATGGTTCGAGAGAGTTATATACGAAATTAGTAAATGAGCTTTTAGAAAGAGGAGTAGAGTTCATAACTGAAAGATCAGCAGAGGCTTTAATTATTGAAAATGGAACTATTAAGGGAGTAACTGTAAAAAATAAAAAAGGTGAAGATGAGAACTATTACGCAGATAACGTTGTAATAGGATTAGGAAGAAGTGGAGCTAAAAAGCTTATGGAGATGTGTGAAACATCTGGTGTAACTTATGAGACTGGAGCTGTTGATTTAGGAGTTAGAGTTGAGATTCCTGATTTGGTAATGAAAGATATCAATGAAAACTTCTATGAAGCTAAAATGATATACCACACTACAAAATATAGAGATAAGATGAGAACGTTCTGCTCGAATCCAAGTGGATTTATTGCAGCTGAGAAACATAGTGATGACGTAGTTTTAGCTAACGGTCATGCATATAAAGATAAAAAATCACAAAATACAAATTTAGCGTTATTATGTACAAAGACGTTCACACAACCGTTTAAGCAACCATTTGAGTATGCAACAGCAATAGCGAAAATGTCATCGATGTTAACTGGTGGAAAAATATTAATGCAATCTTATGGAGATTTAAAAGTTGGTAGAAGATCGACAGATGAATCAATAGCAAGATTAAATATAGTTCCTACAACGGAGGATTATGTAGCAGGAGATATCGCCTTAGCTTGTCCAAAAAGAATTTTAGACAACATTATAGAGTTCATTGAAGTACATGATAAAATAACTCCAGGATTTGCTTCGAGCGATTTATTACTTTATTTCCCAGAGATTAAATTTAGAAGTACTAGAATAACGATAGACGCTAACATGGAGACAAATGTAAAAGGATTATATGCAGCAGGGGATAGCTCAGGATATGGAAGTGGATTAAATATAGCTGCTGTAATGGGGATCTTAGCAGTAAGACACATAATTTCTAAATAATTTGGAGGAGCACAATGGGATTTTTTAATAAACTTTTCGGTAGAAAAAAAGAAGAGAAAATAGAAGAGCAAAAAGAAAAGTTAGAGCAAGAGGTTATAAAAGAAGAGATAGAGCAACCGATTTCTGATGAGTTGGTTGAAGAAAAAATAGAAGAGGAACAAAAAATTGATGAAGCTGTTGAAACAGCTTTAGAAAATGAGTCGCAAGAAGAAGAGAAGATAGAGGAAGAGATAGTTTATGTTGAGAAACCTAAAGTTGAAAAAAGAAGCTTCTTTACATCTTTAAAAGAAAAACTATTCAAATCTAGAGAGGGGCTTTTTGGAACCTTAAAAAATATTTTCACAGGAAAATCAATAGTGGATGGAGAGATGTATGAAGAGTTAGAAGATACATTAGTTCAGTCTGATATTGGAATAGAGATGACTTTGAAAATAGTTAAAGACTTAAAGGCTGAAGTAAAAGCAAGAGGAGTTAAAAATCCTGAAGATGTTTATCCGGTATTAAAAGATGTTTTAGAAAGTTATTTAATAACAGAAAATACAAACCTAGATATTCAACCGGGAAGAATGAATGTAATTCTAATAGTAGGTGTAAATGGAGTTGGAAAAACAACTACAATTGGAAAAGTAGCATCAAAATTAGTTAAAGATGGGAAAAAAGTTGTTATAGGTGCAGCAGATACATTTAGAGCGGCAGCAGTTGAGCAATTAGAAGAATGGGCTAAAAGAGCTGGAGCAGAACTTGTAAAGCATCCAGATGGAGCAGATCCTGGAGCAGTTGTTTTTGATACACTAAAAGCTGGAGAAGATAAAAATGCAGATGTTGTAATTATCGATACAGCTGGAAGACTACACAATAAAAATAACCTAATGAAAGAATTAGAAAAGATTAATAATATTATAAAAAGAAAGATAGGAGACCAACCATACGAGTCTATACTAGTTTTAGATGGAACAACTGGACAAAATGGTCTAATTCAAGCAAGAGTATTTAATGAGGTAACAGAATTAACAGGATTTGTAGTTACTAAATTAGATGGAACAGCGAAGGGTGGAATTTTATTTAGTATCTCCGAAGAACTTAAAAAACCTATAAAATATATAGGTGTAGGAGAGGGAATAGAGGATTTAAGAGAGTTTAACAGTAAAGAGTATATACAGGCAATTTTTGACTAAGATATTAAAAAAAATAGAATTTCTGTTGTAAATATATATAAAATTTGTTAATATATAGTTGAAAATTATGAGCACTATTACAGTATGATTAAAAAAGTGCGATTTTATTTAATAAAAATCAAGGAGGACTTAAAGTGAGCATTATAGTTCAAATTAAAGAAAAAGCAAAAACTTTAGGAAACAAAATAGTTCTTCCTGAGGCTACTGATGAGAGAGTAATCAGAGCAGCAGCAGGAGTAGTTGAGGAGAAGTTGGGAACTCCTGTACTAGTAGGAGATGCAGAGACAATTGAAAAATTCGCTGCAAACCTAGGAGTATCATTAGAAGGTGTAGAAATAATTGATCCAAAAACTACTGAGAAGTTATCATCTTATGTAGAGAAGCTTTGTGAATTAAGAGCGAAAAAAGGAATGACTCCAGAAGAAGCAGAAAGATTATTAACGACAGATGTTAACTTCTTTGGTGCTATGATGGTTAAAATGGGAGATGTAGCTGGAATGGTTTCAGGATCAGATTCACCTACAGCAAACGTATTAAGAGCTGGATTACAAGTTGTTGGAACTAAAGCAGGAGTAAAAACTGTATCATCAGTATTCTTAATGGAATTAAAGCATAACATAGAAACTTATGGAGAAATCTTAGTATTCGGTGATTGTGCTGTAATACCAGAACCAACTTCAGAGCAATTAGCTGATATCGCTTCAGAAGCAGCAATAACAGCATCTACAGTTGCAGGATTAGATCCAAAAGTTGCACTTATGTCATTCTCTACAAAAGGATCTGCAAAGCATGATTCAGTAGATGTTGTAAAAAGAGCAGGAGAAATCTTAAGAGAAAGAAATGCAGAGTTCGCATTTGAGGAAGAGTTACAAGCTGACGCGGCTTTAGTTGCAGCAGTAGGATTAAAGAAAGCTCCAGAATCAAAAGTTGCAGGACATGCTAACGTATTAATATTCCCTAACTTAGCAGCAGGAAATATTGGATATAAATTAGTTCAAAGATTAGCTAATGCAGAAGCTTATGGTCCTTTAATTCAAGGATTAGCAGCTCCAATCAACGATTTATCAAGAGGATGTTCAGTTAAAGATATCGTAGATTTAACTGCAATAACTTCAGTTCAAGCTGGAAAATAATCGTCTAAACAAGATTAAGGTTAAAAATCAGTGAGAGTGGCTCTCTCACTGAATAAAATATATTATAAAATAAAAATTAAGGTGGTAAATTTAA
Organism: Cetobacterium sp. ZOR0034; assembly: GCF_000799075.1. NCBI lineage: Bacteria > Fusobacteriati > Fusobacteriota > Fusobacteriia > Fusobacteriales > Fusobacteriaceae > Cetobacterium > Cetobacterium sp. ZOR0034. Next base: position 42,312 of record NZ_JTLI01000002.1, on the reverse strand, counting down.
TGAAAGTTTTAGTTATTAACTGTGGTAGTTCGTCTCTAAAGTACCAATTATTAAACCCTGAGTCTGGAGAGCTTTTTGCAATCGGACTTTGTGAGAGAATCGGAATCGAAGGATCAAAAATGGAATATGAAACTCCAGCAAACGACTTCGAAATCGAAATAAAAGAAGCTATGCCTACTCATAAGGAAGCTTTAGAATTAGTAATAAAAGCTATTACTAATCCAGAGTACGGAGTAATCAAATCAGTAGAAGAGATCGATGCTATCGGTCACAGAGTTGTACATGGAGGAGAAAAGTTCGCTTCATCTGTATTAGTAACTCCAGAAGTTATGGAAGCTATGGAAGAGTGTTCAGAATTAGCTCCATTACATAACCCTGCAAACCTATTAGGAATCAGAACAATGCAAGAGTTAATGCCTGGAAAACCAAACGTAGGAGTATTCGATACGTCATTCCACCAAACTATGCCTAAAGAAGCTTACATGTATGCATTACCATACGCAGATTATACAGAGTTAAAAGTTAGAAAGTACGGATTCCACGGAACATCTCATAAGTTCGTTTCAGGAGTAGCTCAAGAGTTATTAGGAAACCCTGCTGAATCAAAAATAATCGTATGTCACTTAGGAAACGGTGGATCAGTATCTGCAGTTAAAAATGGTGTATGTATTGATACAACAATGGGATTAACTCCATTACAAGGTATAATGATGGGAACTAGATGTGGAGATATCGATCCAGCAGCAGTTTTATTCATCAAGAACAAAAGAGGATTATCTGATAAAGAGATGGACGACAGAATGAACAAGCAATCTGGAATCTTAGGAGTATTCGGAGAGTCATCAGACTGTAGAGATATGGAAATGGCAGCAGCAGCAGGAAATGAAAGAGCTATATTAGCAGAAAACATGTTCGCTTACAAAATCAGAGGATATGTAGGAAACTACGCTGCACAAATGGGTGGAGTAGATGCAATTTGCTTCACTGGAGGAATCGGAGAGAATTCTGGAAAAACTAGAGAAGATGTTTTAAGAGGATTAGAGTTCTTAGGACTTGAGTTAGATAAAGAAGTTAACTCTAAGAGACAAAAAGGAAATGTTCTTTTAACTAAAGAAACTTCGAAAGTAAAAGCTTTCAAAATTCCTACAAACGAAGAGTTAGTAATAGCTAGAGATACTTACGAAATAGTAAACGCTACAAAGTAGTTTTGTGTCGAAGGTTGTTTTAAAAATAAACATATTAGTCAGTAAAAAATTATATTTGGTTGAATTAGTTTAAAAATTTCTTAAAAAAACTTAGAAGTTTAATTGACAATTTAGAGTAATATTCGTAAAATAGAGTTAACTTTAGAGTCAATTAAAAAAGGGAGGACAATTCAAATGGCTAAAAAAATGCAAACTATGGACGGAAACCAAGCTGCAGCATATGCTTCATATGCTTTTACAGAAGTAGCAGGAATCTATCCAATAACTCCATCATCGCCAATGGCTGAGTACACTGACGAGTGGGCATCAAGAGGAATGAAAAACATGTTTGGAGTTCCAGTTAAGGTTGTGGAAATGCAATCAGAAGCTGGAGCAGCAGGAACAGTTCACGGATCGTTACAAGCGGGAGCTTTAACTACTACATATACAGCATCTCAAGGATTACTATTAAAAGTTCCTAATATGTACAAAATAGCTGGAGAGTTATTACCATCAGTTATTCATGTATCTGCGAGAGCATTAGCAGCACAAGCATTATCAATCTTTGGAGATCATCAAGACGTTTATGCAGCTAGACAAACTGGATTTGCTATGTTATTTGAAAGCTCAGTACAAGAAGTAATGGATTTATCAGGAGTTGCTCACTTAGCAACAATTAAATCTAGAGTACCTTTCATGAATATATTCGATGGATTCAGAACTTCACACGAAATCCAAAAAGTTGAAGTAATGGACTTTGAAGTATTTAAAGGTTTAGTTGATATGGATGCTATAAAAGCTTTCAGAGAAAGAGCATTAAACCCTGAGCACCCAGTAACAAAAGGTACAGCTCAAAACGATGATATCTACTTCCAAACAAGAGAAGTACAAAATAAATTCTACGACGCAGTTCCTGCAATCGTAGCTGGATACATGGAAGAAATTTCAAAAGTAACTGGAAGAGATTATAAGCCATTTAATTATTATGGAGCAGCAGATGCAGAGCATATTGTTATTGCTATGGGATCTGTTTGTGAAACATTAATAGAAACTGTTGATTACTTAGTAGCAAAAGGAGAAAAAGTAGGACTTATAAATGTACACTTATATAGACCATTCTCAGCTGAGTACTTCTTCAACGTATTCCCTAAGACAGTTAAGAAAATCGCTGTATTAGATAGAACAAAAGAGCCTGGATCATTAGGAGAGCCATTATATATGGACGTAAGAGGACTATTCTACGGAATGGAAAACGCTCCAGTAATCGTAGGTGGAAGATATGGATTATCTTCTAAGGATACAACACCAGCACAAATGAAAGCTGTATTCGACAACTTAAAGCAAGATGAGCCAAAGAATGGATTCGTAGTAGGTATTAACGATGACGTTACTTTCAAATCATTAGAAGTAGGACCACACATTGAAACAGGAGCAGAAGGAGTAAGAGAGTGCTTATTCTTCGGACTTGGATCAGATGGAACAGTTGGAGCTAACAAAAACTCAATTAAGATTATCGGAGATAAAACAGATTTATATGCACAAGGATACTTTGCATATGATTCAAAAAAATCTGGAGGATCAACTAGATCTCATTTAAGATTTGGAAAAAATCCAATTAAATCAACTTACTTAGTATCAGCACCTAACTTCGTAGCTTGTTCAGTACCAGCGTACTTAACTCAATACGATATGATTGGTGGATTAAAGCAAGGTGGAACATTCCTATTAAACTGTGTGTGGGATAAAGATGAGGTTGTTGCTCACTTACCAAATTCAGTTAAGAAAACTTTAGCAGAGAAAAATGCTAAATTCTATATTATAAATGCTAATAAGTTAGCTACAGAAATTGGATTATCAGGAAGAACTAATACAATAATGCAATCAGCATTCTTTAAATTAGCTGACGTTATTCCATTTGAGGATGCACAAAGCTATATGAAGCAATATGCGGAAAAATCTTACGCTAAGAAAGGTGACGCTATTGTTAAGATGAACTACGAAGCTATCGATAAGGGAGCTGGAGAGTTAGTTGAAATAGCTGTTGATCCATCATGGGCTAACTTAACAACAGAAGTTGTAGCAGAAGAAAAAGGAGCTTGCTCTTGTACAGGATGCGGATGTGGAACGACAACTAAGTTAGAAGCATTCGTAGAAAAAATTGCTAAACCAGTAAATGCTTTACAAGGTGAAAACTTACCAGTTTCTACTTTCTTAGGATATGAGGATGGAACATTTGAGAACGGTACAACTGCTTTTGAAAAGAGAGGAGTTGCAGTAAACGTTCCTGAGTGGAAATCAGAAAACTGTATCCAATGTAACCAATGTTCTTATGTTTGTCCACATGCAGTTATTAGACCATTCTTAATGACAGCTGAGGAAAAAGCAGGAGCACCAAACGAGTTAAAAACAAAAACTCCAATTGGAAAAGGTTTAGAAGGACTAGAGTATAAGATTCAAGTATCTCCATTAGATTGTACAGGATGTGGACTATGTGCTAACGTATGTCCAGCTAAAGAGAAAGCTTTAGTAATGGTACCAATTGGACAAGAAGTTGAAAAAGGTGAGCAAGAAAATGCAGATTACCTATTCAATGAAGTAACTTATAAAGATAACTTAATGCCAAAATCATCAGTAAAAGGATCGCAATTTGCACAACCATTATTCGAGTTCCACGGAGCTTGTGGAGGATGTGGAGAAACTCCTTACATTAAGGCAATAACTCAATTATTTGGAGACAGAATGATGATAGCTAACGCTACAGGATGTTCTTCAATATATGGAGGATCAGCACCATCAACTCCATACACAACAAATAGCTGTGGAGAAGGTCCATCATGGGCTAACTCATTATTCGAGGATAACGCAGAGTTTGGATATGGAATGGCAACTGCTGTTGAAGCTATGAGAGATAGAATTGCAACAATCATGGAAGAAAACATGAACAATGTTTCTGAAGAGGTTGCAGCAATGTTCACTGAATGGCTTGCTAATAGAGCAGATGGAAACAAAACAAAAGAGATCAGAGATAGATTAGTACCAGCTTTAGAAGCTTGTGATTGTGCAGTAGCAGCAGAACTTCTAGAGTTAAAACAATACATTGTTAAAAAATCACAATGGATATTTGGAGGAGACGGATGGGCTTATGACATCGGTTATGGAGGATTAGACCACGTTTTAGCTTCTTCAGATGATGTTAACGTTTTAGTAATGGATACTGAAATCTATTCTAACACTGGAGGACAAGCATCTAAATCAACTCAAACAGGAGCGGTAGCGAAATTCGCGGCTGCAGGAAAACCTAATAAGAAGAAAGATTTAGCTGCAATTGCTATGTCTTATGGACATATATATGTTGCTCAAGTATCTATGGGAGCTAACCAAGCTCAATACTTAAAAGCAATCGCTGAAGCTGAGGCTTATCCAGGACCATCATTAATCATAGCTTATGCACCTTGTATCAGTCATGGATTAAAGAACGGAATGGGTAACAGTCAACTTGAGATGAAAAAAGCTACTGAGTGTGGATACTGGCCAATCTTCAGATACAATCCATTATTAGAAGCAGAAGGTAAAAACCCACTTCAAATTGATTGTAAAGAACCAAACTGGGATAACTACAATGACTACTTAATGGGAGAGGTTAGATATGCTACATTAGCTAAATCTCAACCAGAACATGCATCAGTACTGTTCGCTAAGAATAAGTCAGAATCTCAAAGAAGATGGAGACAATACCAAAGACTTGCATCATTAGACTTCACATCAGAAGCTAAGTAATTCTTTGAACTATAGAGATAAGGTAGAGATACCTTATCTCTTTTTTTATTACAAAACTTTTTTGTAAATTAACGTATAATTTGATATAATTAAAAGTAAGTAGTAATAAAGAGAGGGTGGAAAAATGAAGATATCTGTTGCAATGATAACCTTTAACGAAGAGAAAATTTTAAGAAAAACATTAGAATCGATTAAAGAGTTAGCAGATGAGATAGTTATTGTTGATAGTGGATCAACTGATTCAACAGAAGCGATAGCAAAAGAATTTGGAGCAAAGTTTCACACTGAATCTTGGAAAGGATATGGACCTCAAAGAAATTCGGCTATAGAAAAATGTGAAGGGACTTGGATTTTAAATATAGATGCAGATGAAGAGATTTCAGAAGAATTGAAAAGAAAAATAAAAGAGATAGTAGCAAATGAAGATGATAAAAAAGAGATATATAAAATAAATAGATTATCTGTGTGTTTTGGAAAAGAATTGAAACATGGTGGATGGGGAACTTCTTACGCTATTAGGTTATTTAAAAAAGGATCTGGAAAATTTAATGATAATATGGTCCATGAAGCTTTTGAAACAGATAAAGAGATATATAAAATAAAGGAAGATATTTTGCATCATTCCTATTTAACAATGGAAGATTATTTTAATAGATTTAATAGATATACAACAGAAGGTGCTAAAGATTACTATAAAAAAGGAAAAAAAGCAAGTGTGTTTGATATCGTAATTAATCCTCTATATAAATTTTTAAGAATGTATATATTTAGATTAGGTTTTTTAGATGGAGTTGAAGGATTTGTTATAGCATCAACAAGTTCTTTATATTCGATGGTTAAATATTTTAAATTAAGGGAGATGTATAAAAATGGCTCGTACTTACAAAAAAATAATAATAGCAAGAACGGATAAAATAGGCGACTTAATTTTATCAATCCCAAGTTTTTTTATGATCAGAAAGATGTATCCGGATGCAGAAATAACTTTATTAGTTAGAAATTATAATTATAACATAGTAAAAAATCTACCTTATATAAATAGAGTAGTTCAAATAGATAGATATAGACAAAAAGAATTATTAGAAAAAATCGAGTATTTTAATGCAGATGTTTTTATAGCTTTATATGTAGATGATTTTGTTATGCAATTAGCAAAAGCGAGTAAAGCAAAGGTTAAGATAGGACCTCTTTCAAAATTAAAATCATTTTTTACTTTCAATAAAGGTGTTCTTCAAAAAAGATCAAAATCTATAAAACATGAAGCTGAGTATAATCTAGATTTAATAAAAAAATTAGACAAGAAACTTTTCGAAGAAAGATTTGAGATAAATACAGCGATTTATTTAGATAAAAATAATATTGAGTCAGCGGAAAAATTTTTTAAAGATAATAATATAGGGAAAAAAGTGCTAGTTGTAAATCCTTTTATGGGAGGTTCAGCTAAAAATATAACAGATGAACAGTATGCTAATATTTTAACAAAAATTATAGATAGAGTAGAAAATTTAGATGTAATAATAACAGCACATATCTCAGATGAAGAGAGAGGTTTAGATCTAATAAAAAAGATAGATAGAGATAGAGTTTATTTATTTGCAAATGGTGGAGAACTTTTAAATATTGGCGCGGTGATAAACAAATCAAAAGTTTATTTTGGTGGATCGACAGGACCTACTCATATAGCTGGCTCTTTACAGAAAAGTATAGTTGCACTATACCCTAAAAAGCCAACTCAGAGTCCAACAAGATGGGGAGTATATGGAGATGAGGACGTAACTTATGTAATTCCGGATGAGAATAGTAAAGAGAACTATAAACATAAAAACTTTGATTCATATACAGATAAAGTTGAAGAAAGAATTGTTCAAGAGATAATAGATAGATTGGAGAGATAATAGTGAAGATATTGATTATACATACAGCTTTTATTGGGGATATTGTACTGTCTACACCACTGATAAAAAGAATAAAAGAGGTGTACCCTGAATCTAAGATTACATATGTAACAACTCCAGTTGGTGCAAGCATTTTGAGAAATAATGAGGATATAACAGAGATAATAGAGTATGATAAAAGAGGAACTCATTCAGGATTTAAAGGACTTATTGCATTGGGAAGAAGATTGAGATATGAGAACTTTAATTTAGTTTTGACTCCTCATAGATACTTGCGTAGTTCTATACTTTCGTGGTTAACAAGATCTCCAAAAAGAATAGGTTATGATACTGCAAGTGGAGCAATCCTCTTTACGGACAAAGTTAAGTACGATAAAGAAAAGCATGAAGTAGAAAAGTTACTTTCATTTATGGGAGAGATACCTAAAAATTCGAGAGAGGATTATCCGATAGAATTATATCCAAGTAAAAAAGACACTGAAATCATAAATAGAATTTGGGAAGAAAATGGATTAGAAAATGAAGATGTTATAGCTATAGCTCCTGGAAGTAAGTGGTTTACTAAAAAGTGGCCTTTAGAATATTTTAATAAAGTTATAGATTTGTTGATAGAAAATAATAAAAAAGTAATAGTTATCGGCGGAAAAGATGAGATGTTTTTAAATGTCCACACATCTAAGGGAGTTATTGACTTGAGAGGAAAAACAACACTTTTAGAATTAGCTGAAGTCTTAAGAAGAGTGAGAGTTGTACTGACAAATGATTCATCTCCGATTCATATAGCATCAGCTTTTAAAAATACGAGAATAATAGCTTTGTTTGGACCGACAGTAAAAGAGTTTGGATTTTTTCCTTGGAGTGAAAATAGTGAGGTTTTAGAAATTGAAGGCTTACCTTGTAGACCATGTGGAATTCATGGTGGAAATAAGTGTCCAAAGGGGCATTTTAAATGTATGTTGGAAATAAAACCAGAAAAGGTATTTGATAAAATTTTACAAGCTTTAAAGAGGTAATCTATGGAGAAAGTTGTTTGTAACAGTTCTATAAAGTTTAATTTACCAAATAGAATAAAAAATAATGAGTTTACTATTTTGAAAGTTTTAAAAGATGATAAAAGAAGCCATGTTCTTTTGATAAAAGTTGATGAGGAACAATATGTTTACAAAGTTCCTAAAGAAAAAAATAAAAGAGTTTGGCAAAGAATATTATCATTTTTTAGAGGAAGTGAAAGTAGAAGAGAGTATTCTAATTGTTTAAGAATATCAGAGTTAGGATTTAAAGGTGCGACTCCAATTATGTATTGGGAAAAAAGAGTGTTTGGAATGTGTTTTGATTCATTTTTTATAAGTTCCTATTTAGAAGGAAAAACAGCAACGATCAATGAGCTTTTTTTTGTTAAAAATGAATTAGAAAAAATTCATAAAAAAGGATACTTACATGGTGATTCACAACTTGATAATTTTATGATATTAAAAGATGAAGTCTATTTAATAGATGTGAAATTGATAAAAAATAAATATGGTAAAGCAGGAGCGGCTTATGAATTTATATATTTAGAAGAGAGTTGTCATAAGGAGATTGACATCTATGACAAAACCTCATTAAGTTATAAGTTAGCTAAATCTTTAAATATTTATCTACATTGGATTGGGAGAATGAAGAAAATTATTCGAAGAAAGGAAAGATAAATTGAGAGTTTTGATTATAAGACTAAGTTCGATAGGGGATGTCATCCTAACGACACCGGTACTGAAAGAATTGAAAAAAAAGTACCCTGATATAGTTATAGACTTTTTGGTTATGGAAAACTTTAAAGATTCTATTTCAGGGTGTCCTTATATAGATAATTTAATATTGTTTAATAAAGAGAAACATGATGGGTTAAAAAATATGATAGCCTTTGGTAAAGAATTAAAGAAAAATAATTATGATTACGTTTTTGATTTACATTCAAAAGTAAGATCAAAAATTATAAGTAGTGTTATTTCTAAAAATGTGTATACATATAAAAAAAGAGGACTTTTAAAAACAATATTAGTTAAAACAAAAGCTACAAAATATAAAGTTGATAATACGATAATTAAAAATTATTTTGGTGCTTTTAAAGTTTTGGGTTTGGAGTATCAGGGTGAGGATTTAACATTTAGTTTCGAACAAAAAGATGTGGAAAAATTAAAAACATTATGTATAGAATATGAAAATGTTCCGATGATAGCCCCAGGCGCATCAAAGGAAACTAAAAAGTGGACAAAAGAAGGGTTTGCAGAATTGTCAAAACTACTTTATAATAAATATGGGAAAAAACCTATTATAATAGGCTCTGCTGCAGAGTATGAGATGTGTGAGAAAATAAAGAATCTAAGTGGTGGAATAGCAATAAATTTAGCAGGAAAATTAAATCTTAAAGAGAGTGGAGCTTTACTATCTAAAGCTAAGTTTTTAGTAACAAATGATTCTGGACCATTTCATATTGCTAGAGGTGTTAAATGCCCAACATTTGTAATCTTTGGACCAACTAGTCCCGAGATGTTTGAATATGATGAAAATAATAAATTGATTTATTTAAATGAACCTTGTTCACCTTGCAGTTTACACGGAGACAAAAACTGTCCACAAAAACATTTTAATTGTATGAAAAAACTGAGTGCGACAAGAGTAATGGAGATAATAGAAAAAAATGGGAGGTAGTTGAAATGGCAAAAAAGTCAGTAGAAACAACAGATAAGTCAAAAGCATTAGAGACAGCGTTAAAGCAGATTAGAAAAGACTTTGGTGATGGTTCAATAATGAAACTAGGTGAAAACCAAGGAATGAACATTGAAGTAATTTCAACGGGAAGTATAAACTTGGATTTAGCTCTTGGATTAGGAGGAGTACCTAGAGGTAGAATAATTGAGGTTTATGGAGCTGAAAGTTCAGGTAAAACTACAATAGCATTACATGTTGTGGCTCAAGCTCAAAAGCTTGGAGGAGTAGCAGCATTTATAGATGCTGAGCATGCATTGGATCCAGTTTATGCAAAAGCTTTAGGTGTAGATGTAGACGAGTTATTAATCTCTCAACCAGATTTTGGAGAACAAGCGTTAGAGATTGCGGATATGTTAGTTAGATCGGGAGCTATAGATGTTATAGTAGTCGATTCAGTAGCGGCATTAGTTCCAAAAGCTGAGATAGATGGTGAGATGTCAGATCAACAAATGGGACTTCAAGCAAGATTAATGTCGAAAGCTTTAAGAAAGTTAACAGCGTCAATAAATAAATCAAAAACAACTATGATATTTATAAACCAAGTTAGAGATAAGATTGGTGGATTCAGTTTTGGACCTCAAACAACTACAACAGGTGGAAAAGCTTTAAAGTTCTACTCTTCAGTTAGAATGGAAGTAAAGAGAATTGGAAGTGTAAAACAAGGAGAAGAAATCATAGGAAATGAAACAGTTGTAAAAGTTACTAAGAATAAAGTAGCGCCTCCATTTAGAGAAGCTAAATTCCAAATTATGTATGGAAAAGGAATATCTAGAGTTGGGGAGATAATGGATATGGCTTTAGATAATGATATCGTAGCAAAATCAGGAGCATGGTTTAGTTTTGGAGATATCAGATTAGGGCAAGGTAAAGAAAATGTAAAAGCTAGATTAGAAGCTGAACCAGAATTATTAGCAGCTATTGAGGAAAAAGTAAATCAACTTTTAGAGAAGAACACTATTGTACTTCATACATCAGAAGGAGAGGGCGATATTGAAACTGAAGAGGCTATTGAAGAATAATTATCTCTTTGAAAATGGTTTAAATATTGGCTTGAATAATGAAATAGTAAATAAATATGATTTAAAAAAGAGAGAGGAGCTATCTCACGAGGAATACTTACAAGTGTTAGAGTTAGCTGCTCTCTCTACTTCATATTATTATTTAGCCAAAAGAGATTATAGTAAAAAAGAGATTTATACAAAACTTGTACAAAAATATTGGGAAAAAGCAGTAGTTTTAAAAGTAGTAGAAAGATTAGAGGAGCTAGATTATATCAACGATATAGAATTTGCTCAAAATTTTGTTAAAAATAGAAAAGGTGGAAGAAAAAAGCTTGAATATGATCTCAGATTAAAAGGTATTTCACCAGATATAATAAAAGAAAGTTTAAATATATATGAAGATGATGATGAATTAGAGGAGTTATCGAAGGCTTGGGATAAGCTTGGAAATAGAGATGATCAAAAAAAGATAGCTTCATTAATGAGAAAAGGTTATTCTTACGGAGATATAAAAAAGATTATGACTAGAAAACAGGAGGAAGAATGTTAACATTGATAAAAGTTACGTTTGTAGCGCTACTTAATTTTGCATATATAACTATATTTAAAGCTGGAAAGATAAAGAAAATGTCTAGTGAGAAAGCTCCGTTAGAAGCAAGAAAAGTTTTAAGAGAGCAACTGTGTATGAGTTTGATAAAAGCGGCAAAGATAGATTTAGAGGTTACTTATTTAGATGAAAAAGCATATAGAAAATTAAAAAGAGAAGATGGGGTTGTTGTAGTTGCAAACCATGAAAGTAACTTAGACATTCCTGTTTTAGTTGCAGCACTAGATCTTCCCTTAGGATTTGTGGCTAAAAAAGAGATGGAAAGTTGGCCATTTTATTCTATGTGGATGAAAATGAGTAAATGCATATTTTTAGATAGATCTAATCCAAGAGAAGGAATAAAAAGTATAAAGAAAGCTGTTGATATAGTTAAACAGGGATATCCAACAGTTATATTTCCAGAAGGAGAAAGAACATTAACTGGAAAAATGGGAACTTTTAAGAAAGGAAGTTTTAAATTAGCAACAGAAACTAATGGAATTATTTTACCTGTAACAATTGATGGAACTTTTTTTGTTCAAAGTAGAAAAAGTATAAAAATTAATCCAAATAAAAAGGTTCGTGTAACTGTAGGAAAACCGATAGATTTGAAGAAAATGTACTTAGAAAATGGCAAAAATCTTAGTGAGATTGTTCAAGAATTGGTAGGTAATGAGAAAATTGTAAAAAATAATTAAAAAATAACCACTAATTTAGTATAAAATTAACCGCTAAAAAGTCTGGAAAAGTTTGACACTAATTATTATTTGTGCTATAATCTCCTTGAAAATTAAGTGAAGCTTAACAGAGCTTTAACCAAAAATATAAGTGGAATATATAAAAATTATAATCCATTCAGGAGGAAAAAGATGGAAAACTTACAATCTTACTGGTCAGAATTCAAAGGAAACTTATGGAAGAAAGAAATCAACGTTAGAGATTTCATTCAAAACAACTACACACCATACACTGGTGACGAAGCTTTCTTAGCAGGAGCTACTGAAAATACAAAAGCTGTTTGGTCAAAATTAACAGAAATGTTCAAAGTAGAAATTGCAAAAGGAGTTTACGATGCAGAAACTAGAACTCCACAAGCTATCGATACTTATGGACCTGGGTACATCTCAAAAGAAAACGAATCAATCGTTGGATTACAAACAGATGCACCATTAAAGAGAGGTATTTATCCAAAAGGTGGATTAAGAATGGTTGAAAACTCTCTTAATGCTTACGGATACGAAATCGATCCAATAACAAAAGAAATATTCTCAAGATACAGAAAAACTCATAACGAAGGAGTTTTCTCAGCTTATACAGATGATATGAAAGCTGTAAGAAAATCAGGAATCGTAACTGGATTACCAGATGCTTACGGAAGAGGAAGAATAATCGGAGACTACAGAAGAGTAGCTCTATACGGAGTAGACAGATTAATCGAAGAAAGAAAATTCGAATTAAAGAAAGCTGAATCTCCAGAATTAACTGAAGAAATAATCAGAAAAAGAGAAGAAATCACTGAGCAAATCAATGCGTTAAAATTATTCGTAAAAATGTGTGCTTCTTACGGATTCGACGTTACAAAGCCAGCTACAAATGCAAAAGAAGCTGTACAATGGGTATACTTCGCATACTTAGCAGCAACTAAAGATCAAGATGGAGCTGCAATGTCAGTTGGAAGAACTGCTACATTCTTAGATATCTTCATCGAAAGAGACTTAGCTAAAGGATTAATCACTGAAACTGAAGCTCAAGACTTAATCGACCAATTTATTATAAAATTAAGAATCATTAGATTCTTAAGAACTCCAGAGTACAACGAGTTATTCTCAGGAGATCCTACTTGGGTAACAGAAGCTTTAGGAGGAGAAGGAGTAGACGGAAGAACTTTAGTTTCTAAAACTGCGTTCAGATACTTAAATACTCTTTACAACTTAGGACCAGCTCCAGAGCCAAACTTAACAGTATTATGGTCACAAAAATCTCCAGAAAACTGGAAGAACTTCTGTGCTAAAGTTTCAATAGATACATCAGCTATCCAATACGAAAACGATGATTTAATGAGACCAGACTTAGGTGACGACTACGGAATCGCATGTTGTGTTTCTCCAATGAAAATAGGAAAGCAAATGCAATTCTTCGGAGCTAGAGTAAACTTACCAAAAGCTTTATTATATGTAATCAACGGTGGAAGAGATGAGAAGTCAGGAGCACAAGTTGCACCTAAATTCGAAGGAATCACTTCTGAGTACTTAGATTTCAATGAAGTTATGGAAAAATATGACTTAATGTTAAAATGGTTAGCAGGAGTATACATCAATGCTCTTAAAGTTATCCACTACATGCACGACAAATATTCTTACGAAGCATTCGAAATGTCACTTCATGATGTAGATGTTTTAAGAACTCAAGCATCAGGAATTGCAGGATTATCAATCGTTGCTGACTCGTTAGCAGCTATCAGAGATGCAAAAGTAAGAGTAATCAGAGATGAAAGAGGAATCGCTGTTGACTTCGTAAGAGAAGGAGAATACGTAGCATTCGGAAACAACGATGACAATACAGATAAATTAGCAGTTGAAATTATGGAGAAATTCATGAACTACATCAGAACTCATGAAACTTACAGAAATTCAAAAGCAACTCAATCTATCTTAACAATTACTTCAAACGTAGTTTACGGAAAGAAAACAGGAACTACTCCTTGTGGAAGACCAGCAGGAACTCCATTCTCTCCAGGAGCTAACCCAATGAACGGAAGAGATAAGAGAGGAGCTGTAGCAGCACTTGCTTCAGTAGCTAAGTTACCATTCCACCATGCAGAAGATGGAATTTCTTACACGTTTGCTATCACTCCAGGAGCTTTAGGAAAATCTAGAGAAGAAAGAGTAGAGAACTTAGTAGGATTAATGGATGGATACTTCACAGCTGATGGAGGACAACATTTAAATGTTAACGTGTTCGATAAGGCTTTATTAGAGGATGCAATGGCTAACCCTGAGAAGTACCCTCAATTAACAATCAGAGTTTCTGGATACGCAGTTAACTTCGTAAGATTAACAAAAGAGCAACAATTAGACGTTATTTCAAGAACAATTAACGGAAATATGTAATTAATAAAGTAATATAAAGGATGTGCTAAGAAATGAAAAAGGGATTTATACACTCACACGAGAGTTTTGGAACTGTAGATGGACCAGGTATTAGATATGTAGTATTTACTCAAGGATGTCCTTTGAGATGTAAATATTGTCATAACTGTGATACTTGGAAAAAAGAGGAAGCGAAATCTCTGGAGACTCCTGAACAAACTTTCTTAGAAATCTGTAAATATAAAAACTTTATAAAAAAGGGAGGAGTTACGGTTACCGGTGGAGATCCGTTAACTCAACCCGAATATGTAAAAGAACTATTGAAACTTTGTAAGAAAGAGGGAATACACACAGCGATCGATACTTCTGGATATTTATTTAACGATAAAGTTAAAGAAGCTTTAGAATATGCAGATCTTGTATTACTAGATATAAAATCAATAGATCCTATACAATATAAAGAGTTAACTGGTGTTGACTTAGAACCTACTTTAAAATTTGCACAGTATTTAAAAGAGATTGGAAAACCGATGTGGGTAAGACACGTTGTTGTTCCAGGGATCACTGATAATGATGAATTATTAGGAAAATTAGCTGATTACTTAAAAGATTTTGATAATCTTGAAAAAGTAGAAGTTTTACCATATCACTCTTTAGGAGAGTATAAATGGCAAAAGATTGGTCTAGAGTACCCTTTAAAAGGAGTAGAGCAACTTTCAGCTGAAAGATTTGAAAATGCTAAAAACATATTCAAAAGTAGAGGTTTATCAGTTAAATAATAAAGTTTTGACTACCTTAGAGCTAATTTGTTCTAAGGTAGTTTTTTATATACTTTGGTAAAAAATATGATATAATTAAGTAAAAAAAGAAGGAGAATCCAATGATAATATTAGGAATAGAAACATCTTGTGATGAAACGTCGATAGCTGTTTTAAAAGATGGTAAAGAGGTTTTATCTAATAATATCTCTTCTCAAATAGATATACATAAAGAGTATGGTGGAGTTGTTCCAGAAATAGCTTCAAGACATCATATAAAAAATATAGCTACAATATTAGAAGAGAGTTTAGAAGAAGCTAAAATAACTATGGATGATGTAGATTATATAGCTGTAACATATGCTCCAGGACTGATTGGGGCTTTACTGGTAGGAATATCTTTTGCAAAAGGATTAGCATATGGAAATGATATACCATTAATCCCAGTTCATCATATAAAAGCACATATATATGGAAACTTTATAGAACACAACATAGAGTTACCGTGTATCGCTTTAGTTGTATCTGGTGGTCATACTAATATAGTTTATATAGATGAAAATCATAATTTTATAAATTTAGGTGCAACACTAGACGATGCGGTAGGTGAAAGCTATGATAAGGTAGCTAGAGTAATGGGAATAGGATATCCTGGTGGACCTATTGTAGACAAACTTTATTATAAAGGAAATAAGGATGCTTTGAAAATACCTGAACCGAAAGTAGATGGATATGATTTTAGTTTCTCAGGAATAAAAACTTCAGTTATAAATGCTGTAAACAAAGCAAGAATGAAGGGAGAAGATTTTAAACCTGAAGACTTATCTGCGTCATTCCAAGAGAAAGTCGTAGATATTCTTTGTAAAAAAACTTTAAAAGCAGTTCAAGATAAAGGCGTTAAACAGATTGTAATAGCTGGAGGAGTTGCAGCTAACTCATTATTAAGAACAGAGCTGGCAAAAAGAGCAGAAAAAATAGGAGTGAAAGTTAACTATCCATCGATGTCATATTGTACAGATAATGCTGCAATGATAGCAGCAGCAGCTTATTACAAATTAAATTATGGAAAAGGCGAAATTTTTGCAGATTTAACTTTAAATGGAAAAGCTACATTAGATATAATGAAAGATTAAAAAATACCCCAAATCTTTGGGGTATTTTAATTTTTATGGTATAATTTTTATATATAAAAAGAGTTAGGGAGAGTAATTCTAGAACCTATTTAACATTGAAAAACTCTTGAAAATATGGTAAAATTTTTGGATAACAATGTGTTATTTTGGAGGTAAAATGAAGATATATATTGCTCCACTAGCGGGAGTTACAGATTATACATTTAGAGGAATTTTAGAAGAATATAAACCTGATCTTATGTTTACGGAGATGGTAAGTATAAATGCCTTAGAGATGGAAAATGAAAAGACATTGAATCAAATATTAAGAATAAGAGAGGGAGAGGCTGTTCAAATATTTGGAAGAGATGTTGATAAAATGGTTCATAGTGCAAAATATATAACTGAGAAGTTAGGTGTAAAACATATAGATGTGAATGCAGGTTGTCCAGTAAATAAGATAATAAAAAATGGATATGGAGCCGCTCTTTTAGAAGATCCAGATCATATAAAAAAAATCCTGTGTGAGATAAGAGCTAATATAGCTGATGATGTTGATTTATCATTAAAAACAAGAGTAGGTTATAAAGGATTAAAACAGCATAAATTGGTAGGACAAATAGCTGAAGAAGCGGGATGTAAACATATTACTATACACGGAAGAACAAGAGAACAGATGTATAGTGGAACTGCAGATTGGGAACTGATTAAAGAGGTTAAAGAAAGTGTAAATATAGAGGTTATAGGAAATGGAGATATATTTACTGCAGATGATGCCTATGAAAAAGTAAAATATTCAGGTGTGGATGGAATAATGTTGGCAAGAGGAATATGTGGAAATCCTTGGTTAATTAAGCAAATAAAAGAAAAATTTGAAACTGGAGATGTTCAAACTGTTTTAACTCCAGAGATGAGATTAGATATGGCTATCAAACATACTCTTCAAGCCAAGTTAGATAATCCTGATAAAAAATTTCTATTTGAACTAAGAAAACATCTGTGTTGGTACTTAAAAGGGATAAGAAATGGAGCTGTATTGAAAGGGGCTATAAATCAGATAGATAATTATGATGAGTTAGTAGCTCTATTAGAGAAAGCTAAGGAAAATTTATAATAAGGAGAAGTGATTTTTTGTCAGCAGATACGCCATTAATGGCTCAATATAAAGAGATAAAAGAACAGAATCAAGATAGCATTTTATTTTTTAGATTAGGTGATTTCTATGAAATGTTCTTCAATGATGCAGTAATAGTGTCAAAGGAATTAGGATTAACGTTAACAAGTAGAAACAAAGAGAAAGGTATAGAGGTTCCCTTAGCGGGAATCCCATACCATTCATCGGCAGGGTATATAGGAAAGCTTGTAGCCAAAGGATATAAGGTAGCTATCTGTGAGCAAGTAGAAGACCCAAAAGCAACTAAGGGATTAGTAAAAAGAGAAGTGGTTAGAGTAATAACTCCAGGAACAATAATTGATACAGAATATTTAGATGAAAAAAGTAATAATTATTTAATGGGAATCGTCTTGAAAAAAGATGGTATAGGATTAACATATATAGATATAACTACGGGAGAATTTATAGCGACAGAAAAACCTAGAACCGAAGACTACATATATAAAATATTGGGCGAAATAAATAAGGTTTCTCCAAGAGAGGTTTTAATTGATGAAGTTTCATATCCTGAACTAGAAAAAGAGTTGAAGCAATTTGCTCAATTAAATAAAATAAATATTAGTCCATGTTTAAAAATAAAAAAGAGTGAAGAATATTTAAAAGAGTACTTTAAAGTGATTTCTTTAGATAGTTTTGACTTGAATGGAAAAATTATAGCTGTTGAAGCAGCTGCGATGGTGCTAGATTATGTTTTGGAGTTACAAAAAGGAAATGATATTCCAGTAGATAAAATAGTATATACTGGTAGTGAAGATATAATGGAACTGAATTTAACAACTCAAAGAAATTTAGATATTGTAGCTTCTACTAGAGAAAATGGTGTTTTAGGTACTTTACAATGGGTTTTAGATGGATGCAAGAGTTCAATGGGAAGTAGACTGTTAAAACATTTTTTGAAAAATCCATCGATTTCTGAAGAGATAATATTAGAAAGACAAAATGATATTGATTTTTTCTATGAAAATGTTCTTTTGAGAGAGGAAGTTAGAGATAGACTTAAAGATATATATGATATAGAAAGAATAATAGGTAAGTTAGTTTTAGGAAATGAAAATGCAAGAGATTTAGTGGCTTTGAAAAAATCTATTATAAATAGTTTAGATATATACAAGGTATTGAAAGGCGCTCCGATTTTTGAAATAGCTTTAGATGAATTAGTAAAAATATATAACTTGATTGAAAGATCGATAAAAGATGAGGTTCCGTTCTCTGTTAGAGAGGGAGGAATGATTAGAGAAGGTTATAATTCAGATTTAGATGAACTACATAATATTTCTAATAATGGAAAAGATACGATTTTAGAGATTGAAAATAGAGAAAGAGATAGAACGGGTATTAAAGGATTAAAAATAAAATATAATAAAGTTTTTGGTTACTTCATAGAGATTACAAAAGCTAATATTCATTTAGTACCTGATGATTATATAAGAAAGCAGACGTTAGCAAATGCAGAAAGATATATTGTAGAAGATTTGAAAGTTTATGAAGAGAAAGTGTTAAATGCGAAAGATAAGATTGAAAACTTAGAGTATTTATTATTTAAAGAGATTTCGGAAGAGATAAAAGTATTCAGAAAAATTCTTCACGAGTTAGCGTATAAGATTGCATATTTAGATGTTATTTCAAACTTTGCTCATATTGCAACTAAGAATGGATATGTTAAGCCGGAAATAACTAAAGATGGAGAGTTAGAAATTATAGGTGGAAGACATCCGATTGTTGAGCAATTAGTTGGAAGAGAAAACTTTATAAAGAACAGTATTGTTTTAAATGATGATAAGAATCTAATAATTTTAACAGGACCAAATATGTCTGGAAAATCGACATATATGAAGCAAGTAGCACTAATTTTAATTATGGCACATATGGGGTGTTATGTTCCTGCAGAATATGCTAGAATAGGGATAGTGGATAAAATATTTACAAGAATTGGAGCTAGCGACGATTTAGTAACTGGTCAATCGACGTTTATGTTAGAGATGAGTGAGGTTGCGAATATTGTAAATAGTTCAACAAAAAATTCATTTATAATTTTAGATGAGATAGGAAGAGGGACATCAACATTTGATGGAATTTCTATAGCTACGGCTATAACAGAGTATATCCACGATAATATAGAAGCAAAAACTATATTTGCAACGCATTATCATGAATTGACTCAGCTAGAATCAAAGTTAAATAAATCAGCAAACTTTAGAATCGAAGTAAAAGAGGATGAAAAAGAGATTACCTTTTTAAGAGAGATTGTAAAAGGTGGAGCAGATAAATCTTATGGAATCGAAGTTGCAAGATTAGCAGGACTTCCAAAAGAGATTTTGGATAGAGCAAAAGAGATGCTAAAAGTTTTAGAAAATAGAAAAATGATTATAGAGAAAAAAGTAAAAAAAGAGCAATTGATATTATTTGGAGATTTTGAAGCGGAAGTAAAAGAGGAACCTGTAAAAAAAGTGGAAGAAAATATTGTACAATTAGAAAATGAGGAAAAAATAGTTTTACGTCTTTTAAAAGAGGTTGAATTAGATAAAATGACACCTTTAGACGCCTTTTTAAAGTTAAATGAATTAAAACGTATCTTAAACTAGGAGGCAGTATGGATAAGAAGAAGTTGACTTATAGAATTGTTATAGCAGCAGCATTGGTTTTGGGATATTTCAATTATTTTGGTGATGAGAAAAAAATAGAGAAAAAAGAGGAAATTGTTGAAACGACAGGAGCAATATATGATACAGAGGGATATCATATAGAAGCTGATAAACAAAAAGACTTTATAGGGAAAAATGAAACAACATTTGAAAAAGCAAAAGCAGTTTTAGATGGAATGGTTTTAACAGGAGATAATGCGATTTTAGATGCCGGAAAAAACCTTTTATTAAAATCTAATATTTTAGGAAAAAGTTTAAATGGTTGGGAATTTGAAACTCAAGAAGCAAAATATACAAAAGCAAATGGAGAGATTGAGTCAACAATAGGTGTAACTGCAATCAATAAAGAGGAAGGGATAGAGGTTTCAGGTCAAAATTTTAAAAGTGATTTAAAAATGGAGAATGTGACTTTATCAGGGGATGTAAGTTTTAAAACAAAAAATATAACATTGTCAGCCCAGCAAGCAAAGTATAATGATAAAGATAAAATAATGAATATAGAGGGACAAGCATTTTTGTCAGGAAGTAATCTAGGAGATGGGTCAGGTATTTTAAGTGGTAATTTTAAAGGATTAAAATATGACACGAAAACAAATCTATTGACTAGCTCAAATCCTTTCGAATTAGATTATAATGGAATAAAGCTATATGGAGAAGATTTAACTTTAAACGATAAAACAGAATCCTTTAAAATTAGCAAAAATGTTTATATATTAGCAGATGGATATAAAATTGATATGGAAAGCATAACATCGGATGGAGGAGATAATATTAACTTTAATGGAAAAATTAAAGGAAGTAATGGAGTATACTCTTTTATAGGTGATGATGGTATCTACAATAAAATAACTAAAAAGTTAATAGTGAAGGGAAATGTAAACGGGACAGATAAAGATGGTGGTAAATTAAAGGCTGATATGGCGATATACTCAACTGATACAAAAGATCTTGAACTAATAGCCGATAAAAATATAGAATATACAAGTCCAACGAATAATATTTTAACAAAAAACTTAAAATATCAAACAGTTACAGGCGAGCTTTATTTAAAAGATGGATACACATATTTTAGTGAACAATATGACAGTAAGGGAGAAAGTTTCTTTTATAATAAATTAACAGGAAAAGGATATGTAGTAAAGGGGACAATAAGAGATATAGTAGAAAATCAATCTGCCTCAGGAGATAGAGTTGATTTCGATAGAAATGAGGATAGCTATTTAGTTGATGGTGATGCCTATTTTGAAGATAAAAGATATATTTTTGAAAGTTCAAAAGTTGATTATTTAGGAAAAAAAGGGTTTGTATACCTTCCTGAGAAATATCTTTTAAAAAGAAAAGCGGAAAAAGATAGTTTTGAAGGCCTGAAAGGTGAGTATAATTTAACTACAGAAGTATTCAAATCATTTGGTGCATTTAAATATGTTAGCACAAATAACAGTGTTCAAGGAACTAATCTAGAATTTAATCAAAAAACAGGAATCGGTGTAGTTGAAAAAGACTTAGTAGCTTTTGATAAAAAAGGTGATACTAAGGTTATTTCAACAACAGGAGAGTTTAAGGAAAATGAGTTTGTAAAAATAAAAGATAAATTGATTTTGACGAGTGGAGATGTTGTAGCGAATGCAAATTCGGCAGATTATCAAATAAAAGATCAAAAGATTTATATACCTGGAGAGATTGTATTTGAAGATAAAATAAAGAAAAGTAATGGGAAAATGTATAACGGTATCTATGAAACTGAGAAAAAATTGTTCACTGGAGAAAATTTTAGTGGAAAAGATGTGAAGAATGCTTCAAAAAGTGATATAATAAAGTACTTTGTTTCTCAAGGAGAGTTTATACTTGAAGGGAATGCAGAGATTAAAGATGACATATCTACTTTAAAAGGACAGCGTTTACAATATAATCAAAATACAGAGATTGCTAAATCAAATCTTCCTGTAAATATACAATATATGGATTATAATATAACTATGAGTAGTGGAGAGTTGAATAAAAAAAGCAGTCACTTAAGTGGAAATAATGTAGTTATAAAATCTAAAATAAATGAAGAATTCAAAGGGGATAAGGTTGAAGGGACTTTGGACAATATGAATTTAGATTTTATTGGGAATGTTTCTGGTGTAATTTATCAAGATGGTATCCCAGTTAACTTCAAAGGAGACTTTGTAAGAGCTTATTTTAAAAAGAATGCTCAAGGTAAAAATGAGATTCAAAGAGTTGAAATTAGAAAGAATGCTGTTATTGTAAAAGAGGGAACAACTCTGTATTCAGATTATTTAGAGATACAACCAGAAAAAAAATTGGTATTTGGAAAAGATAATACAAAAGCTGTCATGAAAGATCAAAATGGAGTTGTAACAACTGTAACTTCAAATATGATGACAGGGAATTTAAATACTGAAGTAATTGATCTAGTTGGAAAAGTTGTTATCGTTAGAAAAGATAAGGATAAAACTTTAAATGCTACATCGATAAAAGCTAAGTTAAAAAATAAGGAAAACTTAGCTGAGTTAAGAGGTGATGTATTTGTAGATGATGGTGATTCAATAATAACTGCAGACGAAGTAGACTATGACATGAAAACAAACAAGGCTAAAGCTAGAGGAAATGTATTTGTTGATTACAAAGCAAACGAGAGTAAAAGCATCACTAATAAAAATCAAATAAATTCAGGATATAACAAAATTATGAAAAAATAAGGAGAATCTATGAGAAGTATAGTTGCTCAAGGATTATGTAAAAGTTATAAAAAGAGAAAAGTTGTTAATGAAGTGAGTTTAGAAGTAAAAAAAGGTGAAATTGTAGGACTTCTAGGACCAAACGGAGCTGGAAAAACAACAACATTTTACATGATAACCGGTATTGTAAAACCTGAAAAGGGTGAAGTTTTTATAAATGAAGTGGATATAACAGATTATCCGATGTATAAAAGAGCTGATATGGGAATTGGATACTTAGCCCAAGAACCGTCAATTTTTAGAAATCTATCAGTTGAAGATAATATATTAGCTATATTAGAGATGAAAGGTTTACCTAAAGCTGAACAGATGAAAAAAATGACAGAACTTTTAGAGGAGTTCAAACTTACTCATGTAGCAAAATCAATGGGATATTCTCTTTCTGGAGGAGAGAGAAGAAGGGTTGAAATAGCTAGAACAATAGCAAACGACCCAGATTTTATTCTATTGGATGAACCATTTGCAGGGGTAGACCCAATAGCTGTTGAGGACATTCAACAAATCATTAGGTATTTAAAGCAAAGAGGATTGGGAATATTGATAACGGATCACTCGGTTAGAGAGACGTTGTCTATTACAGAAAAAGCTTATATAATGGCTAATGGAAAAGTTTTAATAAGTGGAACTCCAGAAGAGATAGCTAATAATGAAATGGCTAAAAAGGTATATTTAGGAGAAAACTTTAAATTAGATTAAATAAAAATTTTTAAAAATATAGCGGAGGAAACAAAAACATGTTAACAGGTAATCAAATTAGAAGTAAATTTATAAAGTTTTTTGAAGAAAAAGCTCATAAGCACTTTGAAAGTGCATCACTTATTCCTGATGATCCAACTCTTTTATTAACAGTTGCAGGGATGGTACCGTTTAAACCTTATTTCTTAGGACAAAAAGAAGCCCCAACTCCAAGAGTAACAACTTATCAAAAATGTATCAGAACTAATGACTTAGAAAATGTTGGAAGAACAGCTAGACACCATACATTCTTCGAAATGTTAGGAAACTTCTCATTTGGAGATTACTTTAGAGAGGAAGCTATAATTTGGTCTTGGGAGTTTATAACTGAAGTGCTAAAATTAGAGAAGGATAAATTATGGGTTTCAGTTTTCACAACAGATGATGAAGCTGAGCAAATTTGGATTGAAAAATGTAATTTCCCTAAAGAAAGAATAGTAAGAATGGGAGAGTCAGAGAACTGGTGGGCAGCAGGACCTACAGGTTCTTGTGGACCATGTTCAGAAATACATGTTGACTTAGGATCAGCTTATGGAGGAGATGAAAACTCTAAACTAGGTGATGAAGGAACAGATAACAGATTTATTGAAATATGGAACTTAGTATTCACAGAGTGGAATAGAATGGAAGATGGTTCATTACAACCATTACCAAAAAAGAATATAGATACTGGTGCAGGATTAGAAAGAGTAGCTGCAATGGTTCAAGGTAAATCTAATAACTTTGAAACAGATTTATTATTCCCAATTGTTGAAGAAGCAGGAAGATTAACTAATACACAATATGGTGTAGCACCTGAAAAAGATTTCTCACTAAAGGTAATAACAGATCATTCAAGAGCTGTAACATTTTTAGTAAATGACGGAGTAATTCCATCTAACGAAGGAAGAGGATATGTTTTAAGAAGAATCTTAAGAAGAGCCGTAAGACATGGAAGACTTTTAGGAAGAAAAGAGTTATTTATGTATGAGATGGTAGATAAAGTTGTTGAAATAATGGAAGAAGCATACCCAGAGTTAAGAAAAAATATTGAACACATCAAAAAAGTTGTAAAAATAGAAGAGGAAAAATTCTCTAATACTCTGGATCAAGGAATGCAATTAGTAACAAATGAAATAAATTCAGTAAAAGCTAAAGGTGAAACAAAACTTTCTGGAGATATCACATTTAAACTTTATGATACTTATGGATTCCCATATGAACTGACAGAAGAGATTTGTGAGGAAAATGGTATAGAGGTTTCAAATGAAGAGTTCGTAGAAAAGATGGAGGAGCAAAGAGAAAAAGCTAGATCATCTAGAACTGTTGTAATGGAAAAAGGGCAAGATAGCTTTATAGAGGAGTTCTACGACAAGCACGGTAAAACAGAGTTTACTGGATATTGTGATTTAATGACTGCTGCAACTCTTTTAAGCGTAAGAGCTTTAGAGGATAATAGATATGCTTTAATATTCGATCAAACTCCGTTCTATGCTGAGTCGGGAGGACAAGAAGCTGACCACGGAATCGTAGAAGGAGAAAACTTAGTAGCTAAAGTTTTAGATGTTCAAAAGCAAAAAGAGATATATACTCATATTGTTGAAATTGAAAGTGGAATGGAAGAGTTAGTAGAGGGAACTTTACTAAACTTAACTGTAGATCCAGTAAGAAGAGAGGAAGTAGCTAAAAATCATACTGCAACTCACTTATTACATCAAGCTTTAAAAGATGTATTAGGAACTCATGTTCAACAAGCTGGATCATCTTGTGGAGCAGATAGATTAAGATTTGACTTCAATCACTATGAAGGATTAACAGTTGAAGAGTTAGAAAAAGTAGAGAAAGCTGTAAACGAAAGAATCTTTATGGCAACAGCTGTAAATGCAGATGTAATGTCTATGGATGATGCTAAAGCTAAAGGAGCGACAGCTTTATTCGGAGATAAATATGGAGATGAAGTTAGAGTTGTAACTATTGGAGACTATTCGATGGAACTTTGTGGTGGAACACATATAAATAATATCAGTAAAATTGGTATATTTAAAATAGTTTCAGAAGCTGGAGTAGCTGCTGGAGTAAGAAGAATAGAAGCTCAAACAAGTTATAAAGCTTACTTAGCTATTTTAGAGATGGAAAAAACAATGAAAAGAGTAGCTAAAAATTTAAAAACGGATGTAAACAAAGTTGAAGAGAGATCTGAAAAAGTTGTTGAAGAAGTAAGAGATTTAGCGAAAGAAGTTGAAACTTTAAAAGCTAAAGTGGCAACATTTGAAGCAAACTCTCTATTTGATCAAGTTGAAGAGATAAACGGAGTTAAAGTTTTAGTACAAGACTTCACAGATAAAGAAGCTGATTCATTAAGAGAAATCGTTGATAAAGCAAAAGATAAATTAGGAAGTTGTGTAATTGCTTTAGGATCAAATAATGATAAAGCTATATTCGCAATTGGAGTAACAAAAGATTTAATTGGAAAAGTAAAAGCTGGAGATTTAGTAAGAGAAGCTGCTAAGATAGCTGAAGGAAATGGTGGAGGAAGACCTGACTTCGCACAAGCTGGAGGAAAAAATGGAGCAAAAGTTAAAGAAGCTTTAGCTGCAATTAAGGAGATTTTAGCAAGTTCATTATAATTGGAGGAAGATTATATGTATAAAAGATATCTTTCTTTAGATGTAGGAGATGTAAGAATTGGAGTGGCGAAATCAGATCTAATGGGGATGGTAGCCACTCCCCTAGAAGTTATAGATAGAAGAAAGACAAAAGCAGTAAAAAGAATCGCTGAACTTTGTAGAGAGGAAAATACTAAATCCATAGTAATTGGAATCCCTAAAAGTTTAGATGGAACAGAGAAGCGTCAAGCCGAAAAAGTAAGAGAATTTATGGAGAAACTAAATAAATCTATCGAAGGATTAGAGTTCTTCGAAGTAGATGAAAGACTTTCCACTGTTTCAGCAGATAGAATGTTAAACGAAACAAATTTAAGGGGAGCCAAAGAGAAAAGGAAAGTAGTTGATAAGGTAGCAGCAGCAATCATATTACAAACCTTTTTAGACATGAAAAAATAACTAAGTGGAGGCGAACATGAATTTTAAGGGGATGACAAAACTATTTTTTGTATTAGTTATACTAGTTTGTTCTTGGTGGTTAGCAGTGATGAGACCGACTAAGTTAGGATTGGATTTAAAAGGTGGAGTTTATGTAGTATTACAAGCTCAGCCTGAGTCTGGAGCACAATTGGATGATGATGCAATGAATAGATTAATAGAGGTTTTAGATAGAAGAATAAACGGTCTTGGAGTGGCAGAATCAGTTGTTCAAAGAGCAGGTATGGATAGAGTTATAATAGAGTTACCTGGAATTACAAATTCAGAAGAAGCGGTTAATATGATAGGTAAGACAGCTTTAATGGAGTTTAAAATAATGAATGATGACGGTTCATTAGGACCAACACTGCTAACAGGTGGAGCTCTAAAAAAAGCAGAAGTATCTTATGATAACTTAGGTAGACCTCAGATTCAATTTGAAATGAGTATAGAGGGCGCTAAGGAGTTTGCAAGAATAACAAGAGAAAATATAGGAAGAAGATTAGCTATAACTTTAGATGGTGAAGTTCAAACCGCTCCATCAATCAATAGTGAAATTCCAAGTGGAAATGGAGTGATAACAGGAAACTATACTCCAGATGAAGCTAAGAAAACAGCGACACTTTTAAATGCAGGAGCACTGCCAGTTAAGGCTGAAATAATTGAAACAAGAATAGTTGGAGCATCTTTAGGAGATGAATCAATTGCTCAGAGTAAAACAGCAGCTATGGTTGCTGTTGGACTAATTGGAGTTTTCATGTTGTTCATGTATAGACTTCCAGGATTCGTTGCAGATTTAGCTCTATTAAGCTTTGGACTTGTAATGTTCGCAATGTTAAACTTTATAGATGCAACTTTAACATTACCTGGTATAGCAGGTATGATTCTTTCGGCAGGTATGGCAGTAGATGCGAATGTTATTATATTTGAAAGAATAAAAGATGAATTGAAATTAGGAAATACTATAGCAGGAGCAATAAAACTTGGATTCAGTAAGGGGATAGCTTCAATAATCGATGCTAACGTTACAACGTTATTAACAGCTCTTGTGTTATTTATGTTTGGTACTGGAACTGTAAAAGGGTTTGCAGTAACTTTAACGATAGGAACAGTAGCTTCAATGCTTACAGCTATTTTTATAACAAAAGTTCTGTTAACAACTATTGTAGATCTATTCAAAATAAAAAGAACAGAGTTCTTCGGTGTGAAAAGGGGGTAAGTAGATGTATATTGAGGTAATAAAGCATAGTAAAAAATGGGTAATGTTATCAACAATATCTTTTATGGTATTCCTAGGAATGTTCTTTGCTAAAGGATTAAATTATGGAATAGATTTTACTGGTGGAAGTTTAATTCAATTAAACTATACAAATAATATAACTTTAGCTGAAGTTAATAAAGAACTAGATGGATTAGCTGTAGAAATCCCGCAACTAGCATCAACAGCAAGAAAAGTTCAAGTTTCTCAAGCTGATAATAATGTAATAATAAGAACAGCTGAGATGAGCGAAGCTCAAACTCAAGAGTTACTAACGAAACTTAAAGATATAGGTGATTATAAGTTAGAAAGAGCCGAAAAAGTTGGAGCAACAATAGGTCAAGAGTTAAAAACTTCAGCTATCTATGCTTTGGTAATTGGAGGATTATTAATAGTTCTATATATAACTATGAGATATGAATTTAAATTTGCAATAGCTGGAATATTAACACTATTACATGATGTAACGGCAGCTTTAGGAGTAATCGCACTATTGGGTTATGAAGTAGATACTCCATTTATAGCGGCGATATTAACAATATTAGGATATTCTATTAATGATACAATCATTATTTATGATAGAATTAGAGAGAGTTTAAGAAAAAAATCGGATATGACTTTTGGAGAAGTACTAAACAGAAGTTTAAACCAAGTTTTAGTAAGATCAATTAATACTTCAGTTACAACGTTATTAGCTTTAGTAGCAATTTTAGTTTTCGGTGGAGATAGCTTAAGAACATTCACAACAACTCTATTAGTAGGGATAGGTGTTGGAACATATTCTTCGCTTTATATTTCAGCTCCGTTAGTATATCTTTTTGAGAAAAAAAGAGATGAAAAATACGAACCTAAAAAAGATGATGACGATGATAATTCAGATCCTGAAGAAAAGATTGTAGTATAATAAAAAAAGCCACCTGAAAAAGGTGGCTTAATCTACTTAATAAGAGTTGGAGGAAGCAATGAGAACGTGGGCAGAGATAGATCTAGATAACTTAGAATATAATATAAAAAAAATAAAAGAACTATCTCATGACAGAGACATAATGGCAATTATAAAAGCAGATGCCTATGGAATGGGAGCAGTTACAGTAGCGAAAGAACTATCAAATATGGGAGTAGAAATATTTGGTGTTTCATCTTTAGAAGAGGGGATCGAACTAAGGAACAGCGGTTTTAAAAAAGAAGTTTTAATTTTAGCTGGAACTTTTAACGAAGAGTTGAAAAATGCCCAAGAGAAAGATATTCAAGTAACTTTAACTGATTTCACTCAAATAGAGTATATTTATGAGAACAATCTTTCATTGAAAGTCCATATAAAAGTAGATACAGGGATGGGAAGAGTAGGATTTACAGTAGATGAAGCTAAAAAAGCTATTGAAATATGTAAGGCGAAAAATATTGATGTAGTTGGTGTGTATTCTCATCTATCGGTTTCAGATGAGTCAGATGACGAATCGGTAAACTATACAAAAATACAGTTAGAAAAATTTAAATATTTTGAAAAGTTGAAAGAGATAAAATATATCCATATTCTTAATAGTGGTGGAATATTAAAGTTTTCTAAAATTCCTCAAAGTAACTTAGTTAGAGCTGGAATAATAATGTATGGTGTTTATGGAGAGGGAGTAATAGAAGGTTTAAAAAGAGTATTTACTTTAAAAAGTAGAATTCTTTTCATTAAAGAACTAAAAGAGGATATAGATATATCTTATGGAAGAGTAGGAAAAGGGCATAAGGGTGACTTAATAGCAACGATAACTGTAGGATATGCAGATGGCTTTAGAAGAGAGCTGTCAAATAAGGGAACAGTTGAAATTCATGGGGTAGAGTGCAGTATAGTTGGAAGAGTATGCATGGATATGTTGATGGTAAGAATACCAAAGGAGTTAAAAGATAAGGTAAAAGCAGGAGATGAAGTGGTTGTTATGGGAGAAGATATTTTTGAAAAATCAAAAATAGTAGGCTCATCAATCTATGAGCTTTTTACAGGCTTAAGTAGAAGAGTTAGCAGAGTTTACTTAAGAGATGGAAAACCTTATTTAGTTAATAGTTTAATAGGAAAAGTTTAAAGGAGAAAATAAATGGCAAAAGTAATATTAGAATCAGGAAAAGAGAAAAAAATTAGGAATTTTTATCCGAATGTTTTTAAAGATGAAATAGCAGATACATTTGGAAAAATTGAAAATGGAGATATAGTTGAAGTTTGTACAACGGATGGAGAGATTGTTGGAAAAGGATATGTTGCAGAATCAACAAATGCTTATGTAAGAATGTTAACAACAAAAGATGTAGCTGTAGACAAAACTCTTATTTTAGAAAAAATAAAAAGAGCTTATGAAAAGAGAAAACATATCTTAGCAGAAACTAACTGTGTAAGAGCGTTTTATTCAGAGGCAGATGGAATTCCAGGATTAATTATTGATAAGTTTGATAAATATGTATCTGTTCAATTTAGAAATTCAGGATTAGAAGTAGCTTTTAGACAAGAGATAATAAATGCAATTAAGAAAGTTATGAAACCAAAGGGAATATATGAGAGAAGTGATGTTGAAAATAGAACTCACGAGGGAGTAGAGCAACAAACAGGAATTATATATGGAGAAATTCCAGATAGAATAGTTATGGAAGATAATGGATTAAAATATTTAGTAGATATAGTTGATGGACAAAAAACAGGATTCTTCTTGGATCAAAGAGATTCTAGAAAATTTATTAGACCATTTTTAAATGAGAATACAAGATTCCTTGATGTTTTCTCAAGTAGTGGTGGGTTCTCAGTTGCTGCATTAAAGGAAGGATGTAAAAAAGTTGTTGCGATTGATAAAGAACCACATGCGTTAGAGTTATGTAAGGAGAACTATGAGTTAAACGAATTCACTAATGAATTTGAAACAGCAGAGGGTGATGCGTTCTTAATGCTAAAAATATTAGCAAATAGAGGAGAAAAATTCGATGTAATAACATTAGACCCACCATCTTTAATAAAGAAAAGAATAGATGTTCCAAGAGGAAGAGATATGTTCTTTAGTCTTTGTGATGAGAGTTTTAAATTAATAGAAGATGGAGGAATTGTAGGAGTTATAACATGTGCATACCATATGAGTCTTCAAGATTTAATAGAAGTTACGAGAATGGCAGCTTCAAAAAATGGAAAGCTATTACAAGTAATCGGAATTAACTATCAACCAGAAGATCATCCATGGATATTACATGTTCCAGAAACTTTATATTTAAAAGCTTTATGGGTAAGAGTAGTAAATAATTAATTTAAGGGGGAATAATTATGTACTTAGATATTTTAATAGCAATAATACTTATATTTGCAGTAATTGAAGGATTGAAAGATGGATTTTTATTACAATTTTTTTCAATATTTGGAATCTTTATAGATTTTATAATAGCTCAAAAATTTACACCAATTGTTATGAACAAGTTATCAATAAGTCATAATGAAAACAATTTTTTACTAACATATATAGGAGTTTTTATAGCTTCTTATTTTGCAATAGCTATTTTGATGTTCTTCATAGGGGTTATTTTAAAAAATCAAAATAAAGGTTTTTTATCAAGAGGACTTGGAGGAATATTTGGTTTAGTAAAAGGGCTAGTAGTTGCAGTAATTGTACTGTTTATTTTTAATTATTCAGCTCAGAAGTATACTGCTTTAAAAAAATATGGGATTGAAAGCAAAACGAATGAAGTTTTCTTAGAAAAATCTCATTATATAGAAGAGTATCTGCCAAAGGAACTTAAATCAGAGTTGAATTACATTAAAGGAAAAGAACTGGTAGAAAAGTATTTTAATAAAATGTTTTAGGAGAAAAAAATGAAAATAATAGAGAAATATATATTGGAAGATGTAAAAATGCCAATAATATTTGGAGTTTCACTATTTACGTTTATTTTTTTAATAGAGATAATAGTTTCTCTTATGGAAAATATAATAGTAAAAGGGATATCTATGATAGATGTATTAAGAATATTATCATTTTACCTTCCTCCAATTTTATCTCAAACAATACCCATGGGTGTATTTTTAGGAGTTATGATAACTTTTTCTAAATTTACTAGAACAAGTGAAGCTACAGCAATGAGTTCAATAGGAATGTCGTTAAAAGATATATTGAAGCCAATAGTATTATTGGCTTCAATAATAACAATATTTATTTTCTTTTTACAGGAAAGTATTATTCCAAGATCATTTACAAAGCTAGAAGAGATAACTATGAAAATAGCGTATGAAAATCCTGTTTTTCAATTAAAAGAAAAGATATTGATAGATGAAGTAGATGAATATAGCTTGTATATTGATAGAATAGAAAGAAAAACTAATGAAGCTCAAAATGTTCTTATCTTTCAAAAAGATGACAAGAGTACATATCCAACAATATTATTAGGTGATAAAGCATATTGGAAAAATGTAAATATGGTATTAGAGGATTCGAAGTTCTATACTTTTAATCCAGATGGTACGCTAAAGTTAGAAGGTGAATTTAAACAAAAGAAAATTCCTTTAAGTTCATACTTCCAAGAGATAAGTATTGAAGTGAAAGATATAGAAGCGATGTCGATAAAAGATCTATTTAAAGGACTAAAAGATAAAAATAAAATTGAAAAAATACCATATTTGGTAGAGATTAACAGAAAAATAGCGATTCCACTTTCAACAGTTGTTTTAGCAGTACTTGGTGTTCTACTTTCAATAGGGCATCATAGAAGTGGTAAAGGTGCAAGTTTTGGAATTAGTTTAGCAGTTATATTTACTTATATTGTATTTTTGAATGTTGGAATGGTAATGGCAAATAAGGCGATAGTGTCACCTTATGTAGGAGTTTGGCTACCAAATCTATTATTAGTTGGTGGAACATTATTACTATATAAAAGAAAAGCAGGTGGTGCTAGATGAAGAAGTTAGATATATATATAAGTAAAAATTTTTTAAAATCATTTTTTCTAAGTTTGATTGCATTTATTAATATATTTATATTGAGTCAATTGTTTAAAATAATAAGATATATAACAGCAGGAAGAATGAGTATATCAGAATCAATAACGTACATATTATATCTATTACCTAAAATATTTATAGAGGTTACACCTTTGGCAATACTTTTAGGATCGTTGATGTGTATAAATAGAATGGCATCTAATTTAGAGATAATTTCATTGAAAACATCAGGAATAAGTTTTAGAAGAATTGTAAGATTTCCTATAATATTATCATTTTTAATATCTTTAGTTGTTTTTCAGGTAATGAATAGAGTTCATCCTTTTGCATTGAGCAAAAGTCGAGCGTTAAGAGCAGGAAGAGATATTTCAACAAGAGTTTTACCAACAACAAAAAACAATGCTTTTTTAAGAACTGAAAAAAATATAGTTTATTATATTAAAATAGTTAATAGAGTTAAAAATGTGGGGAGCTCTTTAGAGATTATAAAATTAGATGAGGAGTTTCAAAATATTAAAGAGATAATAACTGCGAAGAGTGGAGTTTTTGATAATGATAAAAATACTTGGATTTTAAAAGATGTAGTTATTAATAATTTTGAAAATAAAGCTCAGAAAATTGAAAAAAGTTATATTGATTTAGAACTAGATAAGGCTCCAGGAGATTTTATAACTATACAAGGAGATCCTGATGAGTTGACAAATGCTGAGATAACCAAAACAATTAGAGATATTCGTATAACAGGTGGAGATACAAAAGAATCACTTGCAGTTTTAGGAAAGAGATATTCATTTCCTTTTGCTAGTTTTATAGTTTCGTTTTTAGGATTATCTTTAGGAAGTAGATATGTAAGAGGAGCTTCGGCAATAAGTATTGCATTAAGTGTAGGATTGGGATATTCATATTATATAGTTCAAGCATCATTTGAGGCTTTAAGTGTAAATGGGATATTGAACCCGTTTATAAGTGGATGGATTCCAAATATTATATTTTTATGTTTGGGGATATACTTCATGAGGAAAGCTGAATATTAAGGAGGAAAATGAGTATAAAAGTTGAGAAGTTAGATAATGGAATAACATTGCTAACAGAGGATATAAAAAGTATAAATACTGCAAGCTTAGGTTTTTTTGTAAGAGCTGGAGTAAAAAATGAATTGCCTGGTGAAGAGGGAATCTCTCATTTTATAGAGCATTTATTATTTAAAGGGACAACAAATAGAACAGCTAAAGAGATTTCAGAAGAGATTGATGATCAAGGTGGAATGATAAATGCATATACAAGTGTTGAAAAAACAGCTTATTATATTCAAATGACATCAAATACCCTACATAAAGGAATTGATATTCTAAATGATATGTTTCTAAACTCAACGTTTACGGATGAAAACATTGAAAAGGAAAGAAATGTAATCATAGAAGAGATTAGAATGTATGAGGATATTCCAGAAGAGGTTGTACATGAGGAGAATTTGGCTTTCGCAATAACAGGTGTTCAAAGTAAGAAAATAGCCGGTTCAATTGAGAGTTTAAAAAAGATAGATAGAAAAGCCATTTTAAAATATTTTAATGATATGTATAAACCTGAGAATTTAATAGTTGCAGTTGCAGGAAATATAGATCATGATAATGTATTTAAACAGCTGAATAATGGGATAGGGCAATTGAAAGATAATAGTACTCCTAGAGCGTATGATGGTGGTATGCTTATAAATTCAGGTGAAAAAGTAATCTCTCAAGAAACAAATCAAGTACATCTATGTTTAAATACTCCTGGAGTTTCAAATGTTGATGAAGATAGGATTGCAATGTCAGTTATATCAAATGTTTTAGGTGGAAACATGAGCTCGAGATTATTCCAGAAAATAAGAGAAGAAAGAGGATTGGCTTATTCTGTTTATTCATATACTTCTAATTTTGACGAAGGTGGACTATTCACTGTATATGCAGGAACTACACATGAGGATTATAAAGAGGTTATATCTATAATCGAAAGTGAATTAAAAGAACTGAAAGAAAATGGAATAACAGAAAAAGAATTAAATAGAGCAAAGAATCAATTCTTAAGTATGGTTACATTTGGACTTGAAAGTAGTAAGGGGAAAATGACTAGAATGGCAGGATCATATTTAGTTCATGGTTATGTGAAAGATATTGATTCAGTAATCAAAGAGATTGAAGACGTAACACTTGAAGATATAAAGAGAGTTGCAAAAAAAATATTTATAGAAGATAAACTATCTAAAACTATTTTAGGTAATATATAAGGGGATAAAATGGAAAAAGTTATTGTGAAATTAGTGTTAGAAAATGGAGTAGAAGCGCCAAAGTATATGACAGAAGGTGCAGCTGGAATGGATGTAAAAGCAAATATAACAGAACCAGTAACACTAAAAACATTGGAAAGAAAATTAATTCCAACAGGAATAAAAATGGAGATTCCTTTTGGATATGAAGTTCAGGTAAGACCTAGAAGCGGATTGGCATTGAAGCATGGAATCACTTTAGTTAATACACCTGGAACAATTGATTCTGATTACAGAGGAGAAGTTGGAGTTATATTAATTAATTTAAGTAATGATGAATTCATAGTAAACCCTGGAGAGAGAATTGGACAATTAGTTCTTCAAAAGGTTTATAAAATGGAATTTGAGGAAGTAGAAGAGTTATCTACAACTGTTAGAGCTGAAGGTGGATTTGGTCATACAGGGAAATAGGAGAAATTGATGGGAAAAAATCATGATTTAGTAGTAACAGTTAAAAGAATAAAAAAAATGAAAAATATGATTTTATATATGGCACTTTGCATAGTCGTGATAAGTTTACTGACAGTTTACAGTGCGACTATTCATAAAGGAACATCATTTTTTTATAAAGAGATTGTTTGGATAGGATTAGGTATAGTTACATATTTTACCTTTGCTTTTATAGATTATAGAGTCTATGGAAAATATTATAAAATTATTTATCTGATAAATGTGATCTTCCTGTTATTAGTTTTTATTATTGGAGATAAAAGATTAGGAGCTCAAAGATGGATTGACTTAGGGTTTATAACAATACAGCCATCTGAGTTTTCAAAGTTATTTATAGTACTAACATTTTCCGAAGTTTTAGCTACTAAATTTAATAGTAAATTTTCAGGATTAAAAAATATTGTGGCAACAAGTTTTCATATTATTCCAATATTTTTACTTATAGCTGCTCAACCAGATTTAGGAACATCTTTAGTTATAGTTTTCTTATATTTAGTTTTAGTTTTTATAAACGGAATAGATTGGAAAACTATAATTTTATTAGGAATAGCAGGAATATCAATGGCACCAATAGGATACTTTTTTCTATTAAAAGATTACCAAAAAGAAAGAGTATTAACATTTTTAAACCCAGAAGCAGATTTATTAGGCAGTGGATGGAATGTAACTCAATCAATGATAGCGGTAGGATCAGGTGGAGTTTTCGGGAAAGGATTCTTGCAAGGAACTCAAAGTAAATTGAGATTTTTACCAGAATCACATACAGATTTTATAGCGGCAGTGTTTTTAGAAGAGAGAGGTTTAGTAGGTGGATGTGTTCTACTAGTTCTTTATGTGTTACTTCTATGGGGAATTTTAAGAATAGGAGATAAATCTGAAGGATTTGGAAAATTAATTTGCTATGGAATTTCTGCAATATTCTTTTTCCACATCGTAATAAATGTTGGAATGGTAACAGGTATAATGCCAGTTACAGGGCTTCCTCTTCTTCTTATGAGTTATGGAGGAACATCATTTTTGTTTGCATTTGCTATGCTAGGAATCGTTCAAAGTATAAATGTTTATAGGGAGTAGTTATGGAATATGTAATAGACTCTAGTTTTCATGAAGTTAGATTAGATAGATTTTTAAGAAAAAAATATGAAAATACTCCATTGACTGAAATTTTTAAAGGGATTAGAACTGGAAAAATAAAAGTTAATGGGAAAAAATCTAAAGAAAACTATAGATTAAAAGAGGGCGATATAGTCAAGGTTTTACTATCTGGTGGAGAAACAGAGATAAAATCATTTATGAAGATATCAGCTAAAGATATGGAAAGTTTAAAAAAAGGTATTGTTTATGAGGATGAAAAAGTAGTTATATTTAACAAAGAGGCAGATATGGTTATGCACAAAGGAAGTGGTCATGAATACGGTCTTTCAGAGTTATTTAAGAGCTACTATAAAACTGATGAATTTAATTTTGTAAATAGAATTGATAAATCTACATCTGGGTTAGTAATAGGTGCGAAGAATCTAACTGTAACAAGAGAATTAGCTGAAGAGGTTAGAGAGGGAAATACCGAGAAAAAATACTATATTCTTGTAGATGGTTTGGTTTTAAAAGATAGTTTCACTCTTAAAACATATCTAAAAAAAGAGGAAACAAAGGTT
The DNA here is from genome assembly GCF_000799075.1 of Cetobacterium sp. ZOR0034. Lineage (NCBI taxonomy): Bacteria > Fusobacteriati > Fusobacteriota > Fusobacteriia > Fusobacteriales > Fusobacteriaceae > Cetobacterium > Cetobacterium sp. ZOR0034. The sequence goes on along the minus strand of NZ_JTLI01000002.1, from coordinate 5,189 downwards.
GTTGAACTTGATTCTTATGAAGATGGAGCGAAAGAGAGCATATCTTATTTCAAAATCTTAAAAAGAGGAAAGAAGAAAACTATTTTAGAAGGAAGATTAGAAACAGGAAGAACACATCAATTGAGAGTTCAACTTTCAAACCTAGGTCATCCTATAGTTGGAGATGGGAAATATGGAAAAGCTGGAAAAAATATGTTCTTATTCTCTTATTATTGTGAAATACCAAAATATGGTTTAAAAATAGAGTTACCTCTACCAAAAGAATACCTAGATAAATTAGATTAAAAAAAGGACTTTTAAAGTCCTTTTTTTATATTTGAAAATGAATTAGCTACTAAAATAACTTTTAAAGTATCTAAAGAGTTATCATCAATGGAAACTCCAAATAGAACGTCATCTATGTCAGCGGCACACTCTTGCTTCATAGTGTCAACAATTATACTAGATTCAATTAAATTTAAATCTTTAGGGCCAACAATATTAACTAGAAGTTTTGTTGCTCCTGTCATTGTCCTTTCAAAAAGAGAAGAGTCAACGGCAGCCATAGCAGCTTTATACGCTCTATTTTCTCCAGAGCCTTCACCAAAACCTAAGATAGCTTCTCCAGAATTTAAAAGAAGAGATTTTATGTCAGCAAAATCTAGGTTGATAAGTCCTTTTGCTAGCATTAAATCCGTCATTCCTTTTACTGCAGTGAGAAGAACATGGTTACTTTTTTTAAAGGCTTCTTGAACTGTTATATTTGGTTTTGAGTTATCTAAAAGTTTATCATTGGGAATAACAATAAGTGAATCAACAAATGGAGTAAGATTTTTTATCCCTATTTCTGCAATTTTCATTCGCCTTTTTCCTTCAAAAGAAAAAGGTTTAGTGACAATAGCAACAGTTAGAATATTCATCTCTTTAGCAATTTTAGCAATTAGAGATGTTGCTGCACTTCCAGTTCCACCACCCATTGTAGATGTTAAAAATAAGAAGTCTGTTCCTCGAAGAATATTTTTTATAAATGAGAGGCTTTCTTTTGTTGCTTTTTCACCTAGTTCCAAATTTCCTCCACAACCTAGACCTTTTGTTGTCGTTGGTCCAAGTTGAATTTTATGAGGAGTTTTGGAGCTATTTAAATCTTGAAGATCGGTATTAAGTGCAAAAAAAGTAACTTCATCAATATCAGAATTTACAATCTCATCAAGAGCATTTATACCACCGCCACCAATGCCCATTACTTTTATATTGACATTAAATTTGCTATTTCCCAAAAAATTCACCCCCTGATTAAAATAGATAACAATATACAGTTTAGTACTTTAATACTACATAAATTCCTTTGTGTCAATATCAAAAAATTATTTTAAATGATCTGTATCTGAAAACTTAACAATTTTAAATCCAGTTGTATCATATTCAACAATAGTTGTGCTTGTATTTTCAGGAACAGCTTGTTTTGAAAACTCATCAATTCCTTTTTCATTAATAATATTGAAAATAGCTTTTAGCGTAACTCCATGACTTATAACTAGAATATTTCCAGAAGAATTTTCATTTATAAGTTTATTTAATCCAATTTGAACTCTTTCAAGAATCTCTTGATAGCTTTCACCTTCGTATGCGCTTGGATTATAATCTATAGCATTATTCCAGAAATTGTGATATTCAATAGGATAATTCTTTTCAAAATCTTCCCTTGGAATACCTTCAACTTTTCCCATATTAATCTCTTGAAACTCATCAATTGAAACGATATCAATATTTCTATCTCCTAAGATAAGTTTAGTTGTTTGCATAGCTCTCTCTTGAGGTGAAGAATAAACTTTATTAAACTCTATATCCTTTAAAAAAACAGAAAGTTTCTTCGCCTGCTCAATTCCTAACTCAGTTAAAGGTGAGTTAGATCTTCCTTGAAATATTTTAAGTGTATTCCAAATTGTTTCACCGTGTCTTACAAAATAAATACGTAACATAAATTTCTCCTTTTTAAGTATAAAAACTCTTTTTTTTAAAATGATATTCTTGTATAATCTTATTATACATTGAATTTTGGAGGTTGTAAAATGAAGTTTTTAGGAGTAATTCCAGCAAGATATGAGTCAACAAGATTACCAAGAAAGCCATTAAAGGATATTTGTGGTCATACAATGATAGAATGGGTTTATAAAAGAGCTATGAAATCAAATTTGGATAGAGTTGTTGTAGCAACAGATTCTCAAGAAGTTTTTGATGTAGTAAAAAATTTTGGTGGGGATGTAATTATGACAGATACTAACCACTTAAATGGAACTAGTAGAATAGCAGAGGTTTGTGATAAGATAACAGATTATGATGTAGTAATAAATATTCAAGGTGATGAACCATTGATTGAAGCAGATATGATAAACTCTTTAATAGAGGTTTTTAAACAGGAAAATGATTTGAAAATGGCAACATTAAAACATAAATTAAATAAAAAAGAGGATATAGAAAATCCGAATTTTGTTAAAGTTATTACTGATAAAAAAGATTATGCAATTTATTTTTCTAGAAGTGTAATTCCATATCCTAGAAATGAAAATTTAGACATATATTTTAAACATGTAGGAATATATGGATATAAAAGAGAATTTGTACTAGAGTATTCGAAGTTAGAAAGTACACCTTTAGAAAATTCAGAATCTTTAGAGCAGTTGAGAGTTTTAGAAAATGGTTATAGAATAAAAGTTTTAGAAACACCTTATGAGATCATAGGAGTTGATACAGCTGAAGAGTTAGAAAGAGTTAGAAAATATATTTTAGAAAAGGGAATTAAAATATAATGAAAATGACTAAAATGAAAACAATAATAAGTACAAGTTTTATCTTATTAGCTCTTGCGGGATGTAGTAGTACTTCGAAGCAGGATTATTATAAACGAGTTGAAAGTGGAAAAGCATCAAGTAAAGGAAGCAATTTAAAAGGAGATAGAGTAGATTTATACGGAATTCACAAGAAAGATAATCTCCCAATAGCGAATTCGATACCATATTTAAAATATGTAAATGATATGGAATCTCCAAAGACTCCTTTTAAAGTATATTCAGAAGCTGAATTTTTAGCATTTTATAAAAATACTAAAGCAAGAGGAAATGGTGATGCTTCTAGTTATTGGAGATGGAAATTAAGCTTAAGTAAAAAAGAGATGAGCAATATTTTAAATAAGAACTTAGTATCATTAGCAAATAGAAGACCAAAAGAGGTACTTACTCACTCTAATGGTCAGTGGATATCAAAACCATTACCATTAAATCCAATTGGTGAAGTTACAGATATAAGAGTACTTCAAAGAGGAAAATCTGGATTAGTTATAAAATTGATGATAAAAGGGACTAGAGGTCAATATATTGTAGCAAAAGAAGGGAATGTGAGAAGTGTCTTAGGGGTTAGCAAAAGTAGTACGACATCTCAAATAAATATATATGGTGCTAAAGGTGGAAGTTTATCTTATTTAGATAAACCGATTTCGAGAAATCCATCTCTTCTTCCATCTGCATTCTTATCTATTGAAAGATCTAGTAATGGAGCATATAATATATATGGTGGTGGATTTGGACATGGAGCTGGGGTTCCACAGTGGTCTGCAATGGATTTAACTAAGAATAAAGGTTATTCTTATAAAAAGGTTTTAGATAGATATTATGCTGATACTAAATTAAAAAGCATAAGATCAGTGAGTGGAATTAATGAAAAATTAAGAGTAGGAATAATGACAACAGGATTTTCTACGATAGATCATACAAAGATATCAATGTATTCTCTAGGGTCGATAAAAATTAGAAGTAAAGATGGAAATGTAAATCTAAATCCAAGAACAGCTGTAGATTTTATAACTAAAGATGGATTTACTCATGTAATAGTTGCTGGGAAATTAAGGTTGAAAACTAAAAACTATATATCTATCTCATCTAATAGAATGGTATCTTTAACAAATATAAAAAGAAATGTAAAAAATTATACTCATCCAACTTATAGAGGTAATTTTGAAATAAGATTAGCTAAGGGTGGAACAAGATTAAATCTAATAAATGAAATAGATATTGAAGATTACTTATTACAAGTTGTACCAAGTGAAATGCCAAAAAGCTTTGGGATGGAAGCTTTAAAAGTTCAAGCTGTTGCAGCAAGAACCTATGCCGCAAAAGATATTTTAAGAAATAGATACGGTAAATCAGGCTTTCATATTTTAGATAGTACACAAAGTCAGGTTTATAATAATCTTGATGAAAATGATTTAGCGACTGGAGCAGTTAAATCAACTAAAGGTTTGATATTAGTACACGAAAACAAACCAATAGATGCGAAGTATTACTCGACATCATCTGGATTTAATTCAAATGCACACAATGTGTGGTAAAAAAAAGAAAAAAACCATTGACTAAATAGTCATTTTAGATTAGAATGTGCTGTATGACTATTTAGTCATTTTATATTAGAAAAAAAGGGGGGCTTAATGTTAAACCAAAAAAAAGAGCAAATTTTAGAAGCTGCCAAAGGGGTATTATTAAAAAAAGGTATTTTTAAAACAAGAGTTGAGGATATTACTAACGATTTAGGAATAGCTAAAGGAAGTTTTTATACATACTTTAAATCTAAGGATATATTGTTAGAAGAGATTATAGAAAGAGTTTATAAAATAAGAGAAGAAGAGTTAAAAGTATTGTTAAAGCAACCATTAGATTATAAAGAGCAATTAAAACTATTTATAATAAAAAGATTTACAATATCTTCAGAGAATTTACAATCTCACTTAATTTTAATAAATTTAACAAGAAATTTAGAACATCTAACACCTGTTTTGAGAGAAAAATTGTTAAAAATAGAATTTTTAAATAGAAAATTTTTAAAAGAGATAATAAAAAATATTCAAAATAAAAATTTCTCAGATGAAGAGATTGATATAATGGTTATATTTATTATGGGTGGAATAAAATCTTATAGATTAGAAAGACTTTTCTTTAAAAATGCAGATGATTATTTTATAAGTGATATTGATGAATTTAAAGATAGAATAAAAGCAATTAATTTAGAGGAAGAAGTAGAATTAGTTGTAAATAGTATTTTAAAATTACTAACAGGAGGAAATTAATGAAAAAGTTATTAGGATTACTGGTATTACTTTCGACAGCAGCCTTTTCTAGAGAGTTAACGTTAGAGAGTGCAATCGATTTAGCTTTAGAGAATGG